>NZ_JBPODZ010000005.1:0-281676 GCF_052060015.1 Arhodomonas sp. SL1
CCTCGCGTAGTTGTGCCAAAAATGCCAACCGCCCACCGACGGATCAATAACTTATCGCTGTGGCTGTGGAACTTGAGGGCCCGGGCCCATGCGGCCACAGCTCTGTGGCGGTCTGGCGCGCATCGGACGGAATACGCGGCCACCAGGGCCCGGCGCCAGGCGCGACAATCATGTGGTCGGAGTAGTGAGGTGGTCGCCGTCATGCCCCACCTCCCTCGTCGGTCCGTTGGCGGAGGATATTGGCGGTTTCGGCTAGCCCCGCGGTATCAGCCTCCCGTGCCAGGGCATTGAGTGCCGCCCGCTGTTCCTCGGAGGAAAGCCAGTATCGCGTCGTGGTGGTCGGGGCGCCCATGTACCCACGTACCGTTTCGGATCGGCGGTCTACGGTGATCCCGTACTGGGCGGTGATAGCGCTGACCGTCGATGGCAACACCCAGTCGTGGAGGTGGCCCACCGCCTCGAAGCGATTGAGACTGCCACCGCGCGCCATGTAATGGAGGACGCGGCGACGCTTTGTCCACCAGCGGACGGGTGGGGTATGCTGCTCGCGAGTGCTCTTGCTGGCGCGCTCGCCCTCCGCCCCCGGCCCAGCGACGGCCGGGGGTTCTAGTTCGTGTTCGGCCATGATCCACCTCCCGGTTATTCCGCTGCCGCGGATAGGAAGGTCCGCCGGTCATGGTCATCGAGTACATCCACCGGCCAGCGCGCAGCGTTGGGCGCTATCTTCACGGGCCGCGGGATGACCCCGTCAGCCGCCCACTTCCACACAGTCGTCCGCGCGATCGAGTAGCGAGCTGCTACCTGGCGATCGGTGAGATATTTCGGGGCAATGTTCGCGTCGGGCATCTCCGTCTCCTGCGTTGGAGGACGGGGTACCGGACACGGTGGGGAGGTTGTAGCGCTGGATGGATCGGCGGTATCGTCATGGACGCACGCACGCCACCCCGTATCTACTCCGTCACCATCGGGCGTGGCTGTCGTTCGCAGCGGCCAGCCGGCGCCCTAAGCCGGTACCGGGCCCGGCGGTGTTGCCGCACCGTCGGGCCCTTTCTCGTCCTATGTTGTCGGTCGGAGACCACTTTAGGCGATCGCCTAACCCGTTGTGTAGATGCAGGATTTGCACATTACGTGCAGATGGCAGGAAACGAGATAACACGATTAATCATCTTTCATCGTTTCTTATCGCTGCACGCTTCCAGGCCCGATAATTCCCGACGAACGGTAGGTTTCGTTACGGTTCGGACTATCGTGATGCCGGGTCACCGCTGAGGGCAACGACGTTGTCCCACTGGGCGCTGCCGACTTCCCCGGTGAGTTCTGCGAGATGCGATGCCCAGGCGTGAAGCGGTGCGCGGGCCATGCGCTCACGCCGTTTGATATAGCTGGCGGTTACCGTCTTCGGCTGGTGGCCGAGGACCGCGGCGATCGCTTCCTCGGAGCACTCCAGGCATTCGGCCAGCTCGGTAGCCACTACACGGCGCGCGTCGTGTGTACCGGGCGGGCGCTCATAGTCCGCGAAGATCCGCCGTAAGGTCGCGCGCAATGCGCCGTCTACCCGTACCCCACCAGTCTCCGTCCTGTTCGGAAACAGGAAGCCATCAGCGGTAGTCTCCGCCATCGCCTGGTCAACAACGGCCCGGGCCGCATCGCTCAATGGTACCCGGTGCGGATGCCCCATCTTGCGGCGCTCGCCGGGGACATGCCAGACGCCGCCCTCGAGGTCCAGCTCCTCCACGCGCAGCCCACCTACTTCGCCGCCCCGTTGGCCGGTCAGGAGAAGCAACCGCAGCGCGAGCCTGGCAGGCAGGGCCCCGGTGGCCGGATCGAACGTGCCGGACCACCACCGCCGCACCTCGTCATGCGAGAGCGCGCGCGTCGGCCCTACCGGCTGCTTCACTGTCACGTAGACGGCCGGGCTCTGCTCGATCACCCCGCGCTCTACGGCGAAGCGGAGCATCCGACGGAACACGGCGAGTACCTTCCCGGGCTGCCGGCTGTTCCCGGCCTCGCGCACCTGGTCAATCACCGCTACCACGTCCCGGCGGTGCAGATCGCCGAGCGGCACCTTCCCGAGCTCCGGGATGACCCAGCGGTTCAGGATCTGCTCATCGACGCGCCAAGTCTTCTTGTTCGGTTTGGCGTGGAGGCGTATGTACTCGTCGGCGAAATCGGTCACCGTCGGCATAATCCGCCGCTCGTGCCGCGCGCGTTGCGCCTCCGCCGCCGGGCTCACCCCGGACCGTGCCAACCGACGCGCCTCCTCGGCCCGCTCCCGCGCCTTCGCGAGTGTCAGATCCGCGAGCGTTCCGAGCGTCATCACCTCGGTCTTGCCGTGCAGCTTGTAGCGGAGGCGCCAGGACTTCCCGCCGCCAGGATTCACGCGCAGCGATAGACCGTTGCCGCCGTCATACAGGTCGTAGGCCCGTTCCGCCGGCTTGGCCTGCTGAATCGCCTTCGCCGTGAGCTGATGCCTCGTTCCCGCCATGCTCCCTCCCGTAAGGGTCACTTCCAGGGTCACCTCAGGGTCACCCCGAGGGTCACCTTTACGAGGTTATGGCAGTAGACGCGGAGCGACAAGGATAGCCGATGAATGGCGGTATATCAGTTGGTTGCAGAGGTGTCGGACGGCGAGGATGGGACAGAAACGACGGCCGTAGTCAGGTCGCCTTGGATCTCATAATCCCTTGGTCGCTGGTTCGAATCCAGCCGGGCCCACCATATTTTTCAAGGAGATACGACAGTAGAAACCGGTGCGAGCGCTCTGCAGCGTCCACTTTGTGTCCACTGCGTTGAAGTATACCAAACCATGTTTCGCCTCCATGCTGTCGTGAATGCGGTTGTGAAAGAGGGACGCATCAGTTTCGACATAATGGGTCACTTCCGCTTCTGGACGCGCTGCGCTTCACGCCCAGTCACATTCGTCCGATTTTTCTGCGTAAGAGTGATCGGCCGTTGAAAACGTTCACCCGTTAGTAATACTAAAGCACTATGAGTAACAATTTCAAAGAGAAGACAAACGCCGCCACTCGGGTATACTTAATTCTTTCAAGTGCGGCGGGTAAAAACCCGAACACGTCAACAATCGACGTTTGGACAGATGTGTTTGGAGTCGAGGGAGGGCGACAAGCGGAACGGAACATGGCGGTAACGGATTCCCTAAATGCGCTTACAAGGGAGTTTCATAGTGCTCAAGCTAAGATGCAGGAGTCCGGGTTTTACGGCGATCTTTGGAACCCCTATTTTTCTCGAATAGAAAAAGCCCTTCAAATGGACAATTTGTCGACAAACTGGAATGACAAAAAAAAGTACTTGGACGAGGCAACGTTGCTATCGTTACAGTGGTGTGCTTCTGTGCTTCCGGATGACAATGGTTTAGTAGAAGAGGAGTTGCTATCAGAAATAGAAACAAACTTGGATACAATAAAGAATCTACTTCATGAGAAAACGTTCCCGGATGATTTGCGGACCTTTATAGAGCGACAGGTGCAAATAATTGAAACGGCGTTGCGTAAGTATAAAATTATGGGTGAGCGGGCTTTTCGTGACGCGTTTTTTGAGGGCTATAGCGAAGTCATCGACCATCCAGAAACAATAGATGAGTATGGTGCGGACGAAACCGTAAGCAGACTTGGTGAAATTTGGAAGGCCATTAAAAAAGTTCCCACAGCAGCCATCGCGGTTAATCGTACATTACAAGCCGGGGAAGGAATATCCTCTCGGGTTGCGGGGTTTTTGGAAAACTTTGGGGTTTCCGGAGGTGGCGTTTAGCAGAGGGAGGCAAAGCGGATCGGCTTAATACCTAGAGTCTCTTTATAGTTATCACATCGTGGCCATTAAAAATCCAGCGACAAAATATTATCGTGCTGCGTTCCGGGTTTACGATCAAAGTTGTTAGGCGTCGGCGTCATTGTCGGGGTGTACTATGATTGTGGACCGTGATTATCACGATTTGAGACGCCATCTCGCTTCTCTTCGGGGAGTGATTCATATAATTCAGCCACCTTTTTTGGATGCGATATCATTTGTTCCGCAATTAGATTAATTAGCTCAAAAAGGTGCTCGGCTATTTCTCGATTGTCATTCAGATCAATGTTTCCCGGATGGACCGCGTCATTGCCCACGATACGCACGTAATCTAAGGCCCTTTGAACCATAGGATTTAGGCCCTGTTGGACCATGCTGGCGATATCAGAATTGATATTTCGTCCAGGATAGCCAAGGTGAATACATAGATGTTGTAGGGCTAGCCGCAAAAGGGCAGCAGCACCTTTGGGAGAATCCTGTATGATGGCGCGCCCTTCGTTATATAGGTCTTTGATATGTTCAGGTAGATCACCATTCGGAGTGAGATCAAGAGAGTGTCGCGGATAGATTAGATTATCAAAAACCCATACGGAAAACTCTTTGCAATTATAGCATTGGGCTACGTGTAAATTCGCGAGTTTCGTAGTGAGATTTGATCCAGTAGATTCCCGGTCCGTGAACAGGCGCCCTGTATGTATACGCTCCATATAACGAAGCATTTCGTCTCTTGTGTGGGACGGTATATCCGCATGATCACGAATATATGCAATAGTTTTATCGGTCGGTATGTTTGGCGTCGGATTTTCTCCGGAAAGACGTTTTAGGTATAGAGAGCTCCACGTTTGAGTCGTAAATGCGGTGCAATGTGGGCACGCAAAAGCGGTTTTGGTTATTGCTGGGATATTAGACATATACCGTGACCATAAGCGTTTGATTAGGAATAGGAAAGGGCAACAAGTTGAATAGGTGAACTTGGGCGCGAGATTGTTGTATCTATTATTTCTTTGCCATGGGAATAACGGGTGTTTTGGTGAGTATGATTTCGCGGACGACTACTGTATTTGCTAATTTATCATGCCAGGATTGTTTCCGGGGATCGAAAGCGGCCCATAGGAAGCCAAGAAATAAGGGCAAAGCGGATATCACATAGGCTAAATATCGCCCGATATGCTGACCTAGTCCGGCGTGTTTCCCGCTATTAGCGTCGACGATCCGCGCACGGATTAGCATGTTTCCAGGTGTCGCCTGCGTTATTTCCCAAAAGCTGATAATGATAATGGCGGGCAGGAGCCAGTTAATAAAGAAATCGGCTTTGCCGATTATCATCTCACCCGAGTAGAAGTAGTAAGGGCCGTATACTAGCGAGGTGAGGAAGCCACAGATAACCATTAGAAGGAGGCTATCCACGAGCATGGCGAGTGCTCTTACCCAAAAGCCGGCGTACTCAAGATTCTTTTCCGTCATCCTTGAAGTTCCTTCTTCTTACTTTCACTTTTCGTTGACTCGGATTGGTCCTGTCCCCCAACAGCAGGCAACCGTTTTTTTGTTGCCGTTCTTATTTGGTCCCTTCTTGGTCGCCGTTCCTGGCTGCGAACCAGCGGCTAGCGGCTTTGCTGGCAGCTAGGAGGCTTCCGCTGCCCCATCCGAGTCCTTGCGCGCCTTCTCCGTCGCTGGGTTAATCTGGCCCTGCTCCGGCATGGTCTTCCCGGTGAGGAGCCAGTAGCTGTATTGAGGCCAGTGGTTAGCGATGGCCTCCATTACCTCTTGGCGTGGGGAGCTGCCGCGCTGTTCGATTCCCTGAATAGTCCGCATCGAGACGCCGAGGAGTTCGGCGAACTTCGTTCGGCCCAATCCCTCAGTCTCGCGGATCTCCTTAATCCTCATCCCTATGGTTGACATGCTACACCTGTGGCATATACTTGCCCGGTAAGTGCCACAGATGTAGCAGCTACAATCCGCGCACTGTGGGGCAACGTGGCTAACTATGTGAGATCGAGGATATGGAAGACCTCAACGCCCGGCAACCCGCAATGGTCCCCGTGATGTCCCGCCAGCGTTTCGCCGAGCTGGCCGGCGTCGAAGACGGGGTGGTGCGAGGCTGGATCGAGCGCGGCCAGATCCCGACGATCAAGGTCGGCAAGCACCGTCTCATCAACGTGGCGCTGCTCCACGACGAGTGCATGAAATCGGAGGACTGGTCATGACCGCCATGCCCTCCATCGACCCCCCGGAGCTCGAGCGCCTGCACGCCGCCGTCGATCGTGTCGCCCGTGCGGCGGAACCGTTCGACGACACCGCCCAGGCCCGGGCGAAGTCCGCCAACTGGTCCGGGGCGCTGGCCATGATGGTCCGCGATGGCGTCATCGCCCCGGAACGCCTGGCCGAGTACGCCGAGTACTTCGAGGCCCTGGCTGCCTTCAAGGAGGGCCGGCCATGACCGCCCCCGCCAGCGCCGCCCTACCCGTCAGCACCTACCGGGGCCGCTTCCAGACCCAGCGCGGCCACCGCTCCGTGCTGGTCGCCGCCCTGGATCACTGCCAGGTCCTCCTGGACGGCGAGGCCCGCACCGACACCGCCGGCGCCCCGATCCTCGGTGTCATCCGCACCACCCTGGCGGAATGCCAGGCTTACGCCCCCGAGCTCCGCCTGCCGGAGACCCGAGGCGAGGCCGCCCCGGCCATCGCCCGCGCCCGTAGGCGGCTGGTCGAACAGGGCGCCGATGCGGCCACCCCCACCAACTGGCGCGCCGACTTCGATGCCTGGCTCACCTTCGAGTGCGGACGCGGCTCCGACAACTACCGCCACGGCGAGGTGAAAGGCGAAACCGGCCCGCTCCTGGACGAACGCGCCCGGGCGACGATCCTGATGACCGGACTGGTCCACGCCGACGCCTGCGCCCAGCTCGCCGAAGGCGAAACCGCGGAATACGCCGCCCTGGTGCTCTGCCGCTCCGCGTTGAAGGCCTGCCGCGACTACTGCGCGGGCCTGCGCCACCCCATGAACCTCACCGAGGCCCGCCAGCTACTCAACAAAGCGGCGGACCAGCTCATCGCCGCCGGTGTCCCGGCGAACGGCTTTCCCGATGCCGAGCGCAGCACCGCCGAATGGCTCCGCGTCAGCCTCGGCGAAGACTGCGAACGCATCGCGCCTGAGTCCCTGGCAGGAGGCGTTTTGTCCGTGCTCCCCGCCTCCCCCGCCTTCACCCGGGCGCACCGGGTGTTTTCTACACCATCCCGGCCGGGACCGGCCTCTGCGGCCCGCCGGGGACCTGGTGAGGGCACCGAACGCCGACCGGTGCCCGGTTTGTAAACGTCGGCGCAAAGGAGCGTGCAACCATGATGCAGCAGGTATTGGATGTGGACGTCCTCGGCATTCGCCGGGTCCATGTCGACGGCAACACCTACACCAAGCTCTATCTCGCCGAGCGCGTCGATGATGGCGACGTCAAAGGCGTCATCCCCATGACCATGCCGGCGGACCCCAAGCTCGTCGACCAGCTCGACGCCACCCAGCTCCCGCGCCAGCACAAGCTCCGGGTCCGTCTCCAGATGGCCGGCGGGGGCAAGACCGGGATGTTCGCCCTGGAGGTCCTGCCCGACGATGCCGCCGGCAATGGCGGTGGGCGCAGTGGCGGCACCGCCAGTGCCGCGGCCGGCAGTGGTGCTAGCGCCTCCGCCGAGGCCCCGGCCTCCCGGAAGGGGGCGTAATCCCCCATGGCCGTACTCCTCACCTGCAGCGAGGACTGGCAGATCGACGCCCAAGGGGCGCCGGTGTGCCCCGGAACCGCTGCCGTGGTCGAGGAGACGGCCTACCAGGCATGGCCGGGGATCACCTACGACCAGGCGAATCAGCTGATTGCGGCGGCGCTGTTCGTCCTGGCCCTGGCCTTCATCGTCCGCCGCGTTCTGCGACTGCTCAGCTAAGGGAGGAAACCCCATGCAGCTCACCGACACCATCAAGCGCCATGCCGCCCGCACCGGGGCGGCGATGACCACCGCCCTGGCCTCCGGTGCGGCCATGGCCGAGTCCTCGGGTATCGACGTCTCCGAGGCCACCAACGCCATCAGCTCCGATGGCGCCTCGGCGATCTCCGCGGTCGGCGGCGCCATCATCGGCCTCGCCGGCCTGGCGGTCGTCTACAAGTGGGTCAAGGGCGCGATCTTCTCCTAATCGCGCCCTCTGGCCTCTCTCCCCCGGCAAGGGGCGGGCACCGCCCCGCCCCTTTCTTCATGCAGGGAGGAAAGCAATGCCCACCGATCCGCTGCCCTGGCTCTACATCGCCGTCGTCCTTTCGGCCGCCTACTTGATGGTCGGGGGGAGCTGATGGGGCGTGCCAGTTGGGTGCTCGTCGTGATGCTCGCCGCACCGGCGAGCGCGTTCGCGATCAGCATGGAGGGCCTGGAGGAGGCAAACCTGGGGGGTGCCGGTTGGTACAACTGGACCGACGACCAGGGGCAGTGGGAACAGGCCTTCAACAACTGCTACGCCGATCCGCTCAGGTTCGGCTGCACCGATGAGAAGACCATCCATCCCGGCGGCTATGACGCCTACCGGTTCGTGGAGTGGTGGTCGTGCGCGGAGGGCGAAGGCCAGGTCATGGATAACGGTACGGGCTATTGCCGCACCGAATGCCCCACCGACTACGAAACCAGCTTTTCGTTTCCAAATGCCTCTAGCCTTGCCGAGGTGCCCGAAAGCATTTGCTATCGCGGCTGCCAGCTCAGTGAAACCTTTGCGGCGGGTAACCAGGACGTCGGCTATTCGGCCAGTTACGTCTCGACCGGTGAGACCTGCCTGTATGAGGACGAGCAGCCCGAAATGGAGGAGGAGGAAGAGCCGCCGCCGGAGGATGACGACGACGGCCAGGACGATTCGAATAGCGATGACGACTCGGGCTCTGACGACGACTCCGGCTCGGACGATGATTCCGGTTCCGACGATGACTCGGGTTCCGGTGGCGGAGGCGGCGGAGGTGGTGGTGGTGACTCCGGCAGTGGTGACGGGGATTCCGGCGACGGCGGTGGAGGCGATGACGATTCCGGCTCCGGGGATGACTCCGAGGGCGGCGACGACAGCAGTGGCGGCGACGGTGACTCGGACCCCGATGGCGGTGGCACCGGCGGCGGTGGTGGCGATGGCGATGACTCCTCCGGCGGAGACGACTCCACCGGCGGCGAGGACGACGACAACAACGATGACGACTCCAATAACGACGATGATTCGAACAACGACGACGACTCCAACGACGACAGCAACCAGGACGGCGATGACCAGGAGGGCGGAGACGACGACACCGGCGGGGATGATGAATCCGGGGGCGATGACGACTCCGGCGGGGACGATGACAGCTCCGGCGGCGATGACGACTCCGGCGGCGGCGGTGGTGGCGACGGTGACGAGGGCGATGGCGAGGGGGAATGTGACCCGGCCACCGAGGAATGCGACGAGGGCGGCAATGAGTACGGGGAGGGTTCCTGCGAGAGTGCGCCGAGCTGCGACGGCGACCCCATCCTCTGCGCCATCGCCCACGAGCAATGGAAACAGCGCTGCGCCGCCGAGGAATGGCGCGAGGACCTGGAGGGCTCGGAGGAGTACAACAACCAGGACTCGCTGCTCGATGACTCCGAGGCCAACGCTCCCAATACCAAGGAGATCGATCTAAGCCAGGAAGTCGACCTCGATGCGTCCGGCTTCGAGCTCTCCGAGGCCTGCCCGGCCCCGCACACCGTCTCGCTGGGGCTACCGGGTATCGAGAGCTTCACCATCGAATACGATCCGTTCTGCGAGCTCGCCGACCTGATCCGGCCCCTGCTGCTCGCGTTCGCCTACTTCTTCGCGTCCGTCATCGTGCTTCGGGGGGTGAGCTAATGCCCGCGATCCTCGCACCCATCGCCGTGTTCCTCGCCGGCATCGCCGGCAGCCTCGTCGCCCGCGTGCTCACCGCACTCGGCCTGGGGCTCGTGACCTACGTCGGCGCGAGCGCCGCCGTCGAACAGCTGAAGGGCCAGATCTCGGGCGCCTTCGGCAACCTCGGCGCCAACACCGTGGCCATCGTCGGGCGCCTCGGCGTCGACGAGGCCATGACCATCATCCTCTCCGCCTGGGTCGCCACCCTGGCGGTGCAGGGCATCACCGGCGGGGCCAAGCACATCGCCCCGGTCAAGGGAGGGTAACCCATGCTCACCCTGGTCACCGGCACCCCCGGCGCGGGCAAGTCGCTGTATGTGATTCACACCCTCCAGGAGGTCACCGAGCGGCCGGTCTATTATCACGGTATCGAGGACCTGAAGCTCCCGTGGTATCCGCTCGAGGAACCGCGCAACTGGCCCGAGGAGGTCCCGGACGGGGCCATCGTCGTCCTCGATGAGGTGCAGCAGTACTTCGGCCCCCGGGGCCCGCAGCAGAAGGTCCCCGAAGGCGTCGCCGCCCTGGAGACCCACCGCCACCGGGGCATTGATCTGTACTTCATCACCCAGCACCCCAACCTCCTGGACCACCACGCCCGGCGCCTGGTCGGCGAACACGTGCACCTGAAGCGCAACTTCGGTGCGCCGTTTGCCACGCTCTACCACGGCAACGAGGTCATGGACCCCAAGGACCGCGGCGAGCTCGCCAAGGCGCAGAAGACCCAGTGGCGCTATCCCAAGAAGACCTTTTACCTGTACAAATCCGCCGAGGTCCACACCCACCGGTTCCGCCTGCCGAAGAAGCTCCTGTGGGCCATCCCCGCCCTGGCGGCGGTGGTGGGTGGTGCCTGGTACGGCTATCAAACCCTGTGGGGCGAGGATGGCATCGCCGGGGGTTCGGGGACCGATCCGGCCCCCACCGCCCCAGCGGAACCCGCACCGGGCCAGGCCCCGGCGCCGGAGCAATACGCCGGCACCGAACGCCGCCCGGCCCCGCGCCCGCAACCGGTGGACTGGCGCGAGCGCATGACCCCCGAGGTCCCGGGCCTGCCGTGGACCGCGCCGCTCTACGCCGAGGCGGCCAAGCCGAAGACCGTCCCCCGCATTAAGGCCTGTGTCGCGAGCGAGGACCGCTGCACCTGCTACACCCAGCAGGCCACGCGCATCAGCGGCGTCGATGACGCCACCTGCCGGCGCATCGTCGAGCATGGCTACTTCGACTTCATGCGCGACCCCGAAGGCAACGACCGCGAGCGCCAGCAGGCCGGCCGCGAACGCCTGCGCGAGCGCCTGGCGAGCTACCGCCGTGTGCGTGCTCTCCAGGAGCAGACCCGGCGCATCCGTGCCGGCGACTACGACGGTACCAACGTCCCCACTGGCGGCGGCGTCGGCCCGGCGGCCAGTCCCTCGGCGGGCGAGGGCTGGGAGAACGCCGAGCGCGGCGAGCCCGTGCGGGCCCGGCCCCACGGTGTGGAGATCACCGAATGACTGCCCGCACCGCCTGGCTCGATGGCCTGCGCGGCGCCGCGCTCGTGCTCATGGTCGTCGACCACCTGGCGGTCTTCGGGTATCTCCCCGACGAGCTCCGCGCCGTCACCCGCCTGGCCCTGCCGGGCTTCATGTTCGTTGCCGGCTGGCTCTGGCGCCCGGGCCTTCGCCCCCGGCTGCTGGAGGTCATCGTGGCGGCGGCGGCGAGCTGGGGACTGTGGTTCCTGGTGGCCGGCCCGATGGTCCCGGTCCTGGTGGTCTTCTGCCTCACCTACCCCCTACTCGGCCTCGCCCGCCGGGCGCCGGTCACCGCCCTGGCCGTCTCCGTCCTCCAGCTCTCGGCCTGGCCGATCCCCTGGGCGGGCTACCAGCCCGGCGCCGTGCTCGCCTTCCTGGTGCTCGGCCAGCTCGCCTGCGTCCACGGCCTCGGCGAATGGCAGGGCCTGGGCCAGCGCCTCGCCTGGCTCGCCCCGGCGGGGCGCTGGCCGCTGACCCTCTACCTCGGCCACCTGGCGGTGCTGGTGGCCCTGCACGGGGCGAGTACCGCAACCCCGCCCGCCAGCGGAAACGCCACAGCGGCCACCGCACCCGCTGCCAGCGCGGCCGCGCTCGTCCCCGTAGTCCACAGGCCGAGGGGTCCCTCGATAGACCCCGTGGCCTGTGGACCCACGGGGGCGAGCCTCGAGCTCTGGCCCTACCGGCCAGCCCAACGGCACCCCATCGGGGCCCGAATCCCGGCCCGGGCGCCACCCGCGCCCGCCCCGCCCGGCGGCGAAGCGGCGCAGGCGCGCAGCGCCGCGCCGCTCGCCGCCGGCGCGCCTTGCGCGCAGACGTACCTGTAGCACGTCTTAAGACGCACAGACCGGACCGGACGAAAGAACACAATGCGCCACAAAAGGAGCACGGCAGATGGCGAAGAAGTTTGCGGAACGGGTTAGCTTCGCATCCTTGATGGATGGCACCACCGACCCCCATGGCCGGGAATTCCTCATGCCCGACCGTCCGGTGGACCTCTCCGGGGTACGTATCCTCCATGTGGGGGTCGATACCATCCGCCAGCTCTACCACGGCCGCGTGAAGGTCGAATCGATCGGCCGCATCCATGCCGGGGCCCGCTTCGAGTCCAGCGACATCGTCCAATGGGCCGACCGGGAATGGCTCGTTGCCGGCGGCGGTCGAAGCGGCTACCGCTATCGCCTGCAGAACAACGAACTCGGCCTCATCGTCCTCCTGGGCAGTCGCTACAAGAACCTCCGTGACGCCGGCTCGCATCTCAAGATCGAGTGTTCCCCGCACTTCCTCAAAGACCAGGGTCCCGAGCAGGTGCAACGCCTCCTCGACGAGCTCGCGGCTACCCTCCTGGAGGAACCGACGCCCCACAGCTGCGCCGTCCACCTCGCCGTCGACGTCCAGGGCTGGAAACCGCCCAAGGACCTGGAAGAACGCCTCAAGACCAAGGCCCGGCGGAAGGTGGAGCACACCGGCATTGACCGCCTGGAGCTCGTCGGCGGTGAGACCTGCCAACGCTACGGCGGCGGCCAGTCCTACCTATTCGGCGGCGCCAACTCCGTACAGTTCGCCCTCTACCGCAAGGACCTGGAAGCCTACGCCCGCGACAAGCTCGACTATTGGGAAGGCGTATGGGCCGAGGCGCCCGAAAGGGGGCTGGATGACCGGGGCCACGACCCCGACAAGGCGGTATGGCGGCTGGAATGGCGCTTCCACCACAGCGTCGTCCAGCAGATCCAGACCGAGCAGGGCCAGGGCTTCGAGAGCTACCAGGCCATCGCCCCGTACCTCACCAGCCTCTATCAATACGGTCTCAACCTCTTTCGCCTCGACTACTCGTGCAGCTACATCGACCCGTTTTGGCAGTTGCTCACCGAGGACATCACCATTGCGGCCGAACAGGAAATGCTCACCGTCTGCCGCGTCTACAAGACCCCCGGACGGGGCAACGAAAAGAACCTGGCCCTCGCCCTGGGCAACATGCTCAGCCTCTACGCCCGCAAGGGCTACAAGGCCCACCGCGTCATTGCCCACCTGCGCCGTGCGGGCTTCTGGCAAGACCTCTGCGCCTACTGGCGCCAGCGAGACCTCGACCCCCAACAGGTCATCGAACACGGCCTGGCGGTGCGAAGACTCGCCACCTGAGCCTATGGCCATCAAGAAGACGAAAACGGGTTGGCAAGCGGATATCCGCCCTGGTGGTGGCCGTGGTCGTCGGATCCGTAAGACCTTCCGGACCAAAGGCGAGGCGAAGCGGTTCATTGCCTGGATCGAGACCGAGCATATCCAGGGACGCGAATGGAATCCGGGTCAGCAGGATAACCGGCGGCTCCTGGAGCTCGTGGCCTCCTGGTATCACCTGCATGGTCGCGAACTACAGGACAGCAAGGGTCGTCGGCGCAAGCTTGAGTGCATCGCGATCGAGCTGGGCAACCCCATCGCCCGCCACGTCACGGCCGAAGACTTTACCCGGTACCGTGCGCGGCGCCTCGAATCGGGCGTTACGGCCTCAACGGTCAACCATGAACACGCCTACCTCCGTGGCATGTTCAACGAACTCCGCCGCTTGGGCGACTGGAAGGGCGACAATCCCGTAGCCGGGATCCGCCAGATCCGGGTACGCGAACGCGAGCTGACCTACCTGACCAGTTCCGAGATTCAGGCGCTCTTGGTGGAGCTCCGGAAGGCCGACCGCCTTGACGCATACCACGTGGCACGAATCTGCCTCGCCACCGGGGCACGATGGTCAGAGGCCGAGACCCTGGAGGCCGACCAGGTGAAGGCCGACCGCATCGTTTTTGTGCGCACCAAAGGCGGCCGCGTGCGGACTGTGCCGGTGGACCCTGAGCTCCTGGAGGAAGTGAAGACTACAAACGAAGGCCGGCTATTCAGGTCCTGTTACTACACGTTCCGCGGCGCCGTGAAGCGTGCTGGCCTGGAGCTTCCCCGCGGCCAGCTGGCCCATGTGCTTCGCCACACCTTCGCCAGCCACTTCATCATGAACGGTGGCAACCTGCTGACCCTGCAACGGATCCTCGGCCATACCGACATTCACATGACCATGCGCTATGCCCACCTGGCACCGGATCACCTGACCGAAGCGCGGGAGTTCAACCCGCTGTGTCACGGTGTCCAGGGCGTGTCCTAGCATCCAGCCACAACAGTGGCGCCAAGTGGCGCATCGAGACCGTAACGCACTGATTCACCGCAGATAGTGGGCGACTGTGGCCCCTGGGGCCGCTCTCATAATCCCTTGGTCGCTGGTTCGAATCCAGCCGGGCCCACCAAGCCATGCCCAGGAAATGGCCACATTGTGGCCACCGAACCGAAGGGCACTGAACCATCACAGCGCCCAACACCGTCCCTTTTGCGCCGGCGCTGGGCCTGATTGCAGGCGCCGAGCCTCCTTCAACCCCCAGCGCGGCGGCTCGCACTGCCGGCTGGCCCGGCATTGATCTGCGAGAGCGGTTCGTTGACGTCCAGGATCTGCGCCTCTATTCCGGTGACGCCCATGTCCTGGAGGCGGGCGGTGTGCTTTTGCCGATAGGCCTCGGCATCCTCGCGGTTTGAGAATAGATAGACACCGCCGGCCCGCCGAGCCTGCGGGTCCTCGGTCCAGATCTTCCACAGCAGGCCGGGCTCATCATTGATCGATCTCGCCAGCGGGGTCATGGCCTCCACCATTGCCTCGCCGAAGGGGCCCTCGAAAGGGAAGTGAATCTGCAGGATTGCGGCCATCACGCCTCCCTGTGTCGCTCGGTTCGCATCCTAGCGGCGGCGCCGGAGCGCCGGTACGGAGTGACACGTATACCATACCCTACCCGGGTGCCGGTCTCATGGAGGGGAAACGTCAACGCGACCCCTCGTACCTGAACAGGAGACTATCATGAGCGCCGAGTACCACATCCAGACCCCGCCGCAGAGCCTGGACAACGCCGACGACAAGGCCCGACCGCTTCTGGAGCAGGCGCGGGAGAAGCTGGGCTTCCTACCCAATATGTACCAGCACATGGCCAAGGTGCCGGGCGTGCTGGACACTTACCTCCACGGCTACGAGCTGTTCCGCAATGAATCGGGGTTCTCGCCCCCGGAGCAGGAGGTGGTGTTCCTGACCATCAGCCGTGAAAACGGCTGTGCCTACTGCATGTCCGCCCACAGCATGCTTGCGGAGAAGGCCTCCCAGGTGCCCGGCGAGGTCACCGAGGCGCTACGCCAGAACCGGCCGGTGCCGGATGAACGCCTGGCGGCCCTATCGGAGTTCACCAGCCGTATGTTCCATACCCGCGGACGCCCGACACAGGCCGATGTGGACGCCTTCCTGGGCGCCGGCTTCGAGGAGCGCCACATCATGGACATCGTGCTGGCCTTGGCGGTGAAGACGCTGAGCAACTACTCCAACCACCTCAACCATCCGCCGGTGGATGACGTCTTCGCCGCCCACGCCTGGAACGGCTAAGCGCCAACGGGCCATGCGCCGCCCCAACGGAACGCCACCGCCGCCAGGGCAGCGGAATCGACTCACACCGCGAGGTACTCGTCCCGCAGCTCCTTGTTGTCGAGTACTTCCTTGGCGCTGCCCTGGTAGGCCACCTCGCCCATGTCGATGATTACCGCCGAGTCGGCAAGCTCCAGCGCCGCGATGGCGTTCTGCTCGACGATGACGGTGGTGATGCCGAGCGCCTTGACGTGGGCGACGATGCGCTCGATCTCGGCGACGATCTGCGGGGCCAGGCCCTCATAGGGCTCGTCGAGAAGCAGGAGCTTGACCTCCCTCGCCATCGCCCGGGCCACCGCCAGCATCTGCTGCTCACCGCCGGAGAGGGTGACGGCGTCCTGGCGGCGGCGCTCGGCGAGCCGGGGGAAGTGCTCGTAGATCTCCTCCAGCGGCCAGCCGATTGGGGGCGCCACCTGGGCGACGATAAGGTTCTCCTCCACGGTGATACCGGGGATGATCCGGCGATCCTCCGGGACGAGCTGGACACCGGCCCGCGCCGCCTGATTGGCATTGCACCGGTGCAGGGCCTGGCCGGCGAGGTGGATCTCACCCTGGCGCAGCGCCGGCTCGTGGGCCCGGGCGATGGTACGCAGGGTCGAGGTCTTGCCGGCGCCGTTGCGGCCGAGCAGGGCCATCACCCCGCCCTCCGCCACATCGAAGCTCATGCCCTGGAGGATGTAGCTCTCGCCGTAATAGGCATGCATGTCCCGGCAGGACAGGAAGGCCTGGTCGGCATGCGTCTGATCGAACTTCTCCGCGCTCGTGCTCATTGCTCCTCCCGTCCGCCGCCGAGATAGGCCTCGACCACCCGTGGGTCACCCCGTACGTCCTCCGGCCGGCCACTGGCGATGACCCGGCCCTGGGCGAGCACGGTGATCTGCTCGGCGAGGCTGAACACCACGTGCATGTCGTGCTCGATGACGATCTTGGTCATGCCCCGCTCGGCGATGCGGCCGAGCAACTCCACCGTGCGGTTGGTGTCGTGACGGGACATCCCCGCCGTGGGCTCGTCGAGCAGGAGCAGCTTGGGATGCGCGGCCAGGCATACCGCCAGCTCCAGGCGCCGCTTATCGCCCCGCGAAAGGCTCTGGGCGGGCTCGTCGAGGTGTTCGCCGAGCCCGACATCGGCCAGGGTCTCGGCCGCCTCGTCGGTTATCGCGTGCCCACGCCCGAGGCTCTCCCGCACCCGTACGGAGAATTGACCGTCACGCTTGGCCAACGCGGCGATGGAGACGTTCTCGAGCAAAGACAGCGCCGGGAAGATCTGCGGCGTCTGGAACACCCGGGCGATGCCCCGCTGGATGATGTCGTGGGGCTTGATGCCGCGAAGCTCGCGGCCGTCGAAGCGTACCGTGCCCTGATCCGCCTCGATCAGCCCGATGAGCACGTTCAGCAGCGTCGATTTACCCGCCCCGTTGGGCCCGATGATGGCGTGGACCGACCCCTCCGGCACCTGGAGATTCACGTCGCTCAGCGCCTGCAATCCGCTAAAGTGCTTGGAGACGCCCTGGACGTCGAGCAGATAGGACTCATTGGCTTGGCTCATGGGTGACTCCTCCGGATCATTCCGAGACGCCGGTCCGCGCCGCGCTGCCGCGCTCGCGGGTCTTGCGCATGGACTCCGGGGAGTCCGGGACATTGTGCCGCCGCCCCGGGACGCGATGGCCGAGGGCCTTGCGCACCCGCCGCCAACCGTCCACGAACCCGCCGGGCAGGAAGATCACGATCAGCACGAAGATCAGCCCGAGGATCAGCTTCCAGAGCTCACCGATCTCCGCCTGGACCACGTTCTCGAAGAACATCATGAATGCCGCGCCGATCATCGGCCCGATCAGGGTGTTCACACCGCCAATCACGGACATGATCACCACCTCGCCGGAGGTGGACCAGTGCAGGAACTTGGTGGCCACGTAGGGCTCATAGACCACCATCAACCAGCCCGCGAAACCGGCGTAAATGCCACTGATGAGGTAGGCCGTCATCTTATAGGCCATGACGTTGACGCCGGTGTACTCGAGCCGCATCTGGTTCTCCTTGATGGAGCGCAGCATCAGCCCGAACGGCGAACGCCGGAGCTGCCGCGCTGCAGCGAACCCGATAACCAGAACCACCGCCGCCAGGTAAAACACGTTAAGGCCGGTCATATGCAGGCCGAAGAGGTTCGGCTGCGCGCTCATGGTCAGGCCGTTATCCCCGCCGGTCCAATCCTGGAAGATCGACAGCGCCGCCGCGTGCAGCATCTGCGCGAAGGCGAGGGTCAGGATGGCGAAGTAGATGCCGCTGCGGCGCAGGGTGAGGAAACCGAGCACCAGCGAGAGCGCGATGATCACCACCAGGGTGACGATCAGTGCCAGGAGGATGTTCTCGGAAACGTGAAGGAACATCAGCCCGCTGGTGTAGCCGGCGGTGCCGAAGAAGGCCGCATGGCCAAAGGACAGGTACCCCGTGAACCCCAGCAGGACATCAAAGCCGAGGGCGAAGAGCGCCCAAATGAGGATCTTCGTGGCCAACGCCTCGTAACCGCCCAGCAAGGGCAGCCAGAATGGCATGCTGAAGACCAGCACGGCGAAGGCACCGAGGACCTTGATCTCCGTGACCCATCGGTTTTGGCTTTGCCCGGTGCTCATTCGAGTACCCCTTTCTTACCCAGCAGCCCGCGCGGGCGAACCAACAGCACGACCACAGCCACCAGGTAGATAACGATCTGCTGGATGGCCGAGTACTCCGCGGAGAACGATAGCGCCATCCCGAGTAATACCGCCGCGATCAGCGCCCCGGGCAGTGAGCCCATGCCACCGATGACCACCACCAGGAATGAGGGCACCAGCAAGTGCATGCCCACCTCCGGTGTAACCTGGGTGACCGGCCCCCCAAAGACGCCGGCGATGCCGGCGATCAGCGCACCGAGGCCGAAAACGATGGCGAAGCGGGCGGTGATATTGATGCCGAGGAAACGCAGCATCTCCGCGTCACGCATGCCCGAGCGCACCACCAGCCCGAAGCGGGTGAACTGCAGCAGCGAGAACAGCGCGGCAATGGCGAGCAAGGCGACCAGGACCAGGATGATCCGCCAGGTGGGATAGAAGAGCATGCCGTCGATAAACGGCATCCACACCGAGATCATCTCCTGGAAACGGGGGACATCAGGGATGGTGGCACCCGTGCCGTAGAACATCATCTGCCCCTGGCCCCAGTCGGGCACCGGATAGGGAATGTTGTTGGCGCCGAAGATCGCCTTGGCCCCCTCCTCCACCACCAGGGCGATACCGAAGGTTACGAGGATCTGATCCGTGTGCGGCCGGTCATAGAAACGCTGAATAATACCCCGTTCCAGGGCGATACCCACCACGAACAGCAGGGCGGGCACCAATACCACCGCCGCCCAAAAACCCAGATGGGCACCGATGGTGACGGCGGCGTAGATGGCGATTACGTACAGGGCCCCATGGGCGAAATTGACCACGCCCAGGGTGCCAAAGATCAAGGTCAGCCCCAGGGCGATCAGGGCGTAGATCGCCCCCATCTGCAGCCCAGTGACCAACTGGAGGAATACATCGTTCGCGGACATCATTTCACCTGTTGCGGCGCGCTGCGCAGCGCTGGCGCATTCGCGGGCAACCCCGATGCGGGGAGGAAGACCCGGCCCCGATAAGGGCCGGGTCCGGGCTCACACGCCCCGACTCAGGCCGGCTCGTAAGGACCGAGCTCCCCGGGGAAGGTGTCCACGGGGTACATGACGTCGTCGCGCTTGACCTGCTGGTGGACCTTGAGCAGGTCGAACTCGCCGCTCTTCTCGTCCGGGCCCTTGCCCTGCACCACCAGGATGTCCTTGAAGCACTGATGGTCGCCGCCGCGATAGAGGGCCTCGCCCGGGCCGGCGCCGGTGAAGCGGAAGTCCTCCAGCGCGCGGATCACTTCCGGCGGATAGAAGGTGCCCGCCCGCTCACAGGCATTGGCGTAGAGCAGGGTCTGGACGTAGCAGGTCTGCGCCGCCTGGGAGGGCGGGAAGCCGTACTCCGCCTCGAAGGACTTCACGAAGGCCTGGGAACCCGGGTCCTGGAGGGTCCAGTTCCAGTTCGTGGAGCCGAACACGCCGTCGATGTTCTCGGCGCCGGCGCCCTGGGCCATGAGGCGGCTGTACAGCGGGACCACCACCTGGACGTCCTTGCCGTTCTTCTGCATGTCGCGCACGCCGAACTGAACGGCCTGGGTGAGGGAGTTCACCATGTCGTTGCCGTAGTGGTTGAGCACCAGCACGTCGGCGTCGGAGTTCAGGAAGGCGGTGAGGAACTGCGAGTAGTCCGTGGACCCGAGGGGGGTCATGATGTTGTTGACTGTGCTCCAGCCCTCGGCCTCGGTGAACTGCTTGATGGACTCATACTGGGTGTGGCCCCAGGTGTAGTCCGCGGTCAGATGGAAGGCGCGGCGGTCCGTTCCGTATGCACCCGCGAGCACCGGCCCCAGGGCCTTGCCCGACATATAGGCGTTGAAGAAGTGGCGGAAGCCGTAGCGACGCTTGTCCTTTCCGGTGGTGTCGTTGGAGTGGGTGAGACCCGCCATGAAGATGATGCCCATCTCCTGGGCGAGGTACTGCTGGGCAATGGCCACCGCCGAGGAGGAGCCACCGCCGTACATGATCACCCCGTCGCGCTCGATCATCCGCCGGGCGCTGGTGCGGGCGGCATCGGGGTTGGTCTGGGTGTCGCCCTCGACGTAGTCGACCTTTTTGCCCAACACACCCTGACCGGTCAGGGCGCTCGGCTTGAGGGTCTCGAGCATGCCCCCGCCGTTGTTGAGGTGCTTGACGGCGAGCTTGTAGGCGCGCAGCTCATCGGCCCCCTCGTCGGCGTAAGCACCGGTCTGGGGCACGTTGAACCCGAGCATCACCGTGTCGCCCTTGACGGGGAAGTTACCGATCGCGTCCTGTGCCCAGGCGTTGCGGCTGAAGATCATGGGCCCGGCCCCGGCGATCAGCGCCGATGCGGCCCCCGCCTTGAGCACCCGGCGGCGGCTCCAGCCGCCCTGGGAATGGTCGTCGTTATGGTCGGTCATCGCTCTCTCCTCCTTTGCACCGGTTCGGCATTGCGAAGCCGGAAGGTACGCGGCCCGGGCGGGCCGCCTCTTGTTATCTGTGTTGAGACTACTGCGACTCTGTTAACACAACAATAACTACCTAAAAACTCGGGAGATATTTGTAAATAAATTGCACAGATACGAGTAAATCTGTAAAACTTGAAAATCGACAGGGAGCTTGAGGAGCGCGAATCCATGGCACACCACCCCCCGGTGGGTCAGCGGGTACGCCACCAGCGCCAGCACCTGGGCCTGACGCAAGCGGCGCTGGCCCGGTCAGTGGGCATATCGCCGAGCTACCTCAACCTCATCGAGCACAACCGCCGCCGGATCGGCGGCAGCCTGCTGCGGCGTCTCGCGGACGTGCTCGAGGTGGATCTGCACTCGCTGTCGGGCGCCGAGGAAGCACGCACCGAAGCGGACCTGGTGGAGGCGCTGGCGGATCCGGTCTTCGCAGAGACCTCACTGGGCACGGACGACGCCGCCCGCATCGCCGCCGAGCCGGAGCTCGCCCGGGCGGTCCTTACCCTGTATCGGGCCTATCACGACGCCAACGAACAGCTGCAGCTCCTCTGCGAGCGGGTGAGCTCGGACCCCTTCCTGGAACAGCTCAGCCACCGGATCCTCACGCTGATCACCTCCATCCGCTCGATCTCCGAGATCCTGCGCGACTATGGCGATCTCAGCGGCGAGCAGCGCCGGCAGTTCAGCACCGCCCTCGCGGAGGGGAGTGAGGCCCTGACCGCCCGCACCGCAGAGATGTTCGAGTTCATCAACGGCCGCGGCGCCCACAACCCGGCCCCCTCACCGGCCGAGGAGGTGGATGACGTCATCTACGACCATAGCGCCCACTTCCCCCGGCTGGAGGCCTCCGCGGACGCCGTGCGCGGACAACTCAGCGATGGGGCCCCTCCCGGGATTGCGGCCTTGCAGGAGCACCTCGAGCAACACCATGGCGTTACGGTGAGCGTCCGCGACCCCGCGGCTCTCGCCCCCCGGAGCACCCGCTTTCACACCAGCGAGCGGACGCTGCTCCTCTCCGAGGCGCTACCCGAGACCGGGGTGCGTTTCGAGCTCGCCCGCGCGATCGCCCGACTGGATGCCCCGGAAGTAGTAGCCGCCGCTGCCGAAGACCCACGGCTGACTACGGAAGAGGCCCGTCAGCGATGCCGCGAGGCGCTCTACAGCTATTTCGCCGGCGCATTGCTGTTCCCGTATGAACACTTCCTCACCGCCGCGGAAGGCCTCCGCTATGACATCGAACGCCTGCAGCAGCGCTTCGGTGCCAGCTTCGAGCAGGTCTGTCACCGCCTGTGCACGCTGCGACGCGCCGGCCGCGAGGGCATCCCGTTTCACTTCGTCCGCACCGACATCGCCGGCAACATCGACAAGCGCTTCAGCGCCTCGGGCCTGCGCCTGCCCCACTACGGCGGCGCCTGTCCGCGCTGGGTCCTGTACTCCGCGTTCCGCCATCCCGGCGAGATGCTGCGCCAGCTCGCGCGTATGCCCGATGGGACCAGCTACCTGTTCATCGCGCGCGCGCTCACCCGCGCCAACCATGGCTTCAATAGCCCACGGAGCCATTACTCGGTGATGATCGGCTGCGACATGGTCTACGCACGCGACATCGCCTACGCCGACGGTCTCAGCACCCACCCGGAGGCAACGGTGGAGGTGGGGGTGAGCTGCCGTCACTGCCCCCGCGAGGCCTGCGCCCAGCGCGCGCACGAGCGCCTGCCCCAGGGAGGCGAAGCGAACGGCTGAACGCGACGCGCCTGCGAGCATCGCGATCGTGATGATGAATGGCACACCGATATGGGCGTGTATACTCGGGGGCAAAGTCATAGCACCCAGCCTCCCCCGCCGAATGGAACGCAACCATGGAAAAGAACCCTGACAAAGGCTATGTCGCCCTGCTGGGCTGGAGCCTCAACGCCGTCGAGGCCGCCGAGAACTTCGACCGCCGCTACCTGGTGGTGGCCCCCGACTGGGCCGAGGAATACTGCGAGCAGCACAGCATCCCCTATATCCCCTGGAACTTCGAGCGCCTCAACGACCGTTCCATGGAGATAGCCGAGCTGTTGCGTGACAAGGGCGTAGACGTTGCCATCCCGCTGTTCGAGGAGACGGTGGAATGGGCCGGCGCCATCAACGCGGTGCTCATGGACAACCCACGTCTGCACGGGCAGGCGGTGCTGTTCCGCGACAAGGCCCTGATGAAGCGCCGCGCCCAGCTCGGCGGCATCCGCGTGGGCATCTTCGAGGAGGCCCATGACCATGATGACGTCATCCGCTTCCTCAAGCGCGTCAATCAGACCCTGCTCAAGCTCGACGGCGACCCCAACGATCCCATCCATCTCAAGGCCTTCGACAAGGCCGGCTGCCTCGGCCACCGGGTCATCCGCACGCCGGACGAGATCGACATGATCCCGGAGGAGGAATTCCCGGTGCTCATGGAGAGCCATCTGGACGGCTGGGAATTCGCCGTGGAGGCCTGGATCCACGACGGCAAGATCCGCTTCCTCAATATCTCCGAGTACGTGACCCTCGGCTATTCGGTGTTCGTGCCCGCCACGCCGGAGCTGGAGAGCTGGCGGCCGTTGATCGAGAAAGAGATCGAGAAGCTGATCAAGACCTTCGACATCCAATACGGCCAGATCCACCCGGAGTACTTCGTCACCTCGGATGGCACCATGTACTTCGGCGAGGTCGCCTACCGGCCACCGGGGTTCAAGGCCTTCGAGCTCATGGAGCGCGCCTACGGGTTTAACCCCTATCAGGCCTCGATCCTGGTATTCGACCCCAAGACCACCGAGGAAGAGGTCGAGGCGTTCTTCCCCACCCCCGTGGTGGGCGCCAAGGGCTATGCCGGTTGTTTCGGGGTCTACCCTCGGCGGCGGGTGGTCAGCCGCCTGGAGATCCCCGAGGAGACGGAGAACCATCCCTATTTCGACTACCACGAGCTGACCCCGCCTATGGAGGAGACCGTCACCAAGCGGACCGCCTTCGGTACCCACTGGGGGCTGGTATTCTTCTTCGGTGACGATCCCCACCGGATGCGGGACCTGCTCAAGCACCAGGAAGAGCTGGACTTCTACGTCTAGCAGCCCTGTCCGAACGCAGTGGAGAGCCTGCCAGCGTGACACCCCCCAGCGACGACGAGCGCAGCGGCGCCCCCCTGCCGGGCCTGCTGGTCAAGCTCGACGATGCCGGCGCCGCCCTCGCGGCGGCGCCGCCGTTCTCCAAACCGGCCAAGCTCGGGCGCGTGCTGGATACGGCGCGGCGGGTGATGCTCCAGGAAGGGGGCTGCGCGGCCATCGAGGCCCGCATCCAGGCCCTCGAGGAGGCGGGGCTGTTCGAAGGCTCGGACTGGGCCACGCCCCAGATCCTGGTGCCCTCGCTGACCACCCACGCCCTGCAGAGCCCGGATGCGAACACGGTAGTCATCGAGGCGCTCAGCGAGCTACGGATGCTGACAGTGGGGCGGGGGGAATACCTGCACCCACTGATCTCCATGGAACAGGCGCACCACTACCTGACCCAGGTGCTCGCCATCAACCTGGCGATGGTGTTCACCCCGCCCGGCGAGGCGGAGCGGGCCACCCAGGGACGGCTGGCCGAGCTCCCACGCGTGGTGCTCCGTCACCTCGCGGAGCGGATCGGCTACGAGCACATCATCGACCAGCTCATCGACGAGATCTGGCGGATGCTACGCCAGCGCCCGATCCAGGTGGACCCGATCAAGCAGATGATCACCCAGATCGCCATCTGCCGGGCGGATCCGGCGATCGACCTGGGCGCCAGCGGACACGGTGCCGAGCGGCTGGTGAGCAGCCTATTCGCCCCCACCAACGCCAGCCGGGACGACCCGGGACTGGAGGTCTTCGAGGAGCGACTCGCCTGCCTCGACAATGGGGCACTGCAGTCCGAGGCCACCGGCTTCGCCCGGGCCATGCACGACACCGGGCTCGCCTCCCCCTACCACGCGGCGTTCCTGCGCTTTTTGCGGGCGAACGCCGATCACCTCCTCGCCGATGCCCTCGGCCTGTCCAACACCGGCCGCGATGGCCTGCTTTGCTACCGTGAGCTGGTAATGGCCTTGATCGACGAGGCCGTCCTGCCCGCCACCGCGCAGTCGGTGTACGGGCTGGCGATGCTGCTGGAGCGGGGCATCCTCTACCAGTCCGCCGTCGCCCCCGCACTATGGCGCCAAATCGCCCTGCCACTGTCGGACTGGGCCGCCAACCGCCTGTGGCTGGCCTACGGCGACACCGTGGCGCCGCGCACCCGGCTGCTGGAAGGCGTACTCATGGTGCTCGGCCTGCCGTTAGGGGTGGGCCAGGGCAATAACCCCACCTGCCAGTCCGCCCGGGCGTTGTCCATGTGGTCGTACAACGATCCGGATTACCTGCTGCAGATCCTCGCGTGGGCCGCCCGGGATGACGAGGTGATCATGCACTTCGAGGGCCGGGCGATCTCTTCACGCAGCTGCCTGGACGGGCGACCGCTGCCCATCGACCTGGACCCGGCATCGCTCATCCTCGTCCCGCACCTGGACCACATCTACCATGAGATGGGAAGGCTGTGTGCCGAGCGCGGGGGCGACCCCCACCGCTGGGTAAACCCGGAGTTCCACGGCTGGTGGGTGGGGCGGGGCTTTCGCATCAACGTCGACGTGGCCACCGGCGAGATCACCGCCCTAGAGGACTTCCTCCGCCACTTCTATGGCTACTACCATCCCTACTACAACGGCAACCAACCGCTCATTCATCCCCAGCCGGCCGGGATCGCGGTCACCGATACTGCGGCCCGGTTCATCGGCTGGCATGCCATTGCCATCCAGCGGGTCGCCCTGGACCCGGCCGGCGCGATGCGCGTGTATTTCTTCAACCCCAACAACGACAGCGGCCAGGACTGGGGGGACGGGGTACGTGTCAGCACCGCGGACAACGGCGAGCTCTCCGGCGAGGCCTCGCTGCCCTTCGAGCAGTTCGCCTCGCGGCTGTACATCTTCCACTACGACCCACTGGAGCGCGGCGCGCCTGCCGCCGTCTCCGCCGCGGAGCTCGAGGCCGTCACCGGCTACATCCAGCGCAGCTGGGGCGCGGATCGCATGCCCGTCTCCGTGAAGGACGGGGACCCGTCGCCCTGAATCCCCCTCGCCGCCATGGCGGACTCGGCTTGATGGACGAATGCGCTTACGGCCTAGTAAGGCCACTGTAAGCGTGAACTGCTACGTTTTGGGGTGCATGGCAACGACAAAGCGGAGGGGAGAGATGATGCGAAAAACCCTGTTGCGCGCCACGATAGGGCCGATGCTGACCGCGTTCGTACTGGGGTCGACATCGGCTTTCGGGGCCCAGTCCGACGACATCAAGGTCAATCTGGAGCGCCCGGAGCAGGCCAGGATTACCACGGGCATCAACGTGATCCAAGGATGGGCCCTGGCACCCGACGGCATCGATCGCGTGGAGCTCTACATCGACGAGGATCCGGACGGATCGCCGAACCAGGTGCTCGCCTATGGTGGCTCGCGTTCCGATGTCTGCGCCGGGCGGACACCCACGCCGCCGGACTGCCCAAACGCCGGCTTCGCGGCTACGTTCAACTACAACCTATTTGACGACGGCCGGCACGAGTTCACGGTACGGGCGTACGACAATAACGGGGATCACAACGACGATTCGGTACGGTTCACGGTGAAGACCCTCGGCGAGGAGTTCGTCGACGGCGAGAGGATCTCCCTGCCGGCCTTCCAGATCCGCAATGTGCTCAAATCCAACTCGGGCGCCGACAACCAGCGCTACAACGTGGAGTTCGAGTGGAGCACGGCAGCCCAGGCGTTCGTGATGACCGACATTGAGGAGCGGGCCAGCCTCATCGCCTTTCTCCCGCCCACAGCCCCGAGTGGGCTTACCGCCACCAAGGCGAGCGGCAACGTCGAGCTGGAATGGACGGACACGACGAACAGCGGCGACATCGGCCAGGAGCAGTGGTTCGTCGTCGAACGGAAATTCAGCATCCTCCCCGGTGGCGGCGAATTTCGCGTCATTGGGGTGACGCGGGCGGAGGCCACCGAGTTCGTCGACGACGACGTCATCCTCACCGTCGGCATCGGCAGCCTCGCGGGCACCTATACCTACCGGGTAAGCGCCGCTGTGCCCTCCGGCACGAGTGCCAGCGGGGAGGTCGTGGTGAATCAGACCCAGGACTCCTTGGTTGACGACTCACCCGACCTGGATCTCTAAGGCCACACGCTGGGCGTAAAACGCGGGGGCCTCACTTTGGCCCCCGCCATCGTCATCGGATACCGCGGGCGTCCAGCTCCGCGCCGAGCTCGTCAATGAACGCCCGGGCACGATCCCGATCCCGCCGCGGAGTCATCAGGCTCACCGCCACGAACAGCGCCACTGAAAGCCCGGCCGACCAGAACGCCGGCGGCACGCCGAACGGCGCGTAGCCGCCGAGCTGCATCACCGTCACTGCGATACCGGCCACCAGGATGCTCGAGATGGCCCCGGCGGCGGTGCCGCGGCGCCAGAAAAAGGCGCCGACGATGGCCGGCACGGTGACCAGCAGCCCCGTGGAGGACGCCACCGACAGGATGGATATGAGGTCGAGCTCGAGCCGGGCGAAGAGCACGGCGATGACCGTCATCACCACCACCACCAGCTTGCCCGCGAGCAGCTCGCTCACCCGCCGATCGGTGCCGAGCCAGGGGCGATAGACGTCATGGGAGACCATGGCCCCGAGCGTGAGGAGGATGGAGTCCACGGTGGAGACCGCCGCGGCGAGGATCCCGACCATCAGCACCACGGCCACGGCGGTGGGGATCACCTCCGAGCCGATGAGCCGCGCCGTGGCGAGGTCCGGCTTGTCCAGCCCCGGCAGCAGCGCCAGCGCCGAGAAGCCGAAGACCACGGAAACCACCGTGTAGACAAACCCGAGCAGCAGGAAACCAGCGATCATGGTGCGCATCGCCCCCAGGCTCTCCGTGGTGTAGAGCCGCTGGCTCACCTGGGGATTGCTGATGGAGAAGAAGAACCAGGGCAGGGTCAACGCCAGGAAGGTCTTCAGGTCGAACAGCCCGGGACCGGGCACGGTGAGCCAGTCGCCGCGCTCGCTCTCGATCGTGTCGATGAAGCCCCCCACGCCACCGAGGGCGGCGAGGACGAAGCCCACGGCGATCAAGCTGGTGACCAGCATGATCACCACCTGCAGGACATCGGTCCACAACACCGAGCGCAGCCCCGCCACCAGCGTCCAGACCAGCGTGAACGCCGCTCCGAGCAAAATCCCCGCAGTAAACGGCACGGCACCATCGCTGGCCCCAGAGAGCAGATAACCGATACCCATGAGCTGGACCGCGCTGTAGGGGACCAGGAACACGCAGGAGGCGAGGGCGACGATGGCCGCCAGCGCCCGGCTACCGTAGCGGTCACCGAGCATCTCCGAGGGCGTGACATAGCCGAAGCGCCGGCCCACCAGCCAGAAGCGGGGGCCGAAAATCACCACCAGCCCGAGGCCGGAGAGATAAATGAGCTCGAAGCCCAGCGCGCCGACGCCACCGGCATAGGTCAGGCCCACCAGGCCCACCATCATGAAGGCACTGTAGGTGGTGGCACCGTAACTCAGCGCGGAGACGATGCCCCCAACCCGCCGGCCAGCGAGGTAATACTCGGTGACGCCCTCACCCAGGCGCCGCCGGGATGCCACGGCCACCGCCACGCCGAGCACCGCGTAGAGGATCAGGACGAACCACACCGCCGCGGTCATACCCGCCACCCCCGGAGAATGCGCAGTATGATGGCGATCGCCGCCGCCCCGAAGACGAGCCAGAACAGGAAGGCGGCGGCGAAGCGCTCCTGTCCCTGCAACAGGGCGTAGGGCACGACCACTGCCAGCACGATCAGCACCGCCAGCGTGATCAGCCAGCGCCCACCCCGTGTACGGTTGTCGTCCATTACACCCCCGTGTTGACGCCCCTTCGCACCCGCGGTCAGCCGGCGGCGAGCAGGCGGCGCGCCCGCTCCACGTGCGGGACCGTGTGCTGTGCCGGCAGGCCATCCAGCAACCGGGCAAGCCGCTCGCGCTCCTCACGGCCGTCGGCGGTGGCGGTGATACCGTAATCGAGACGCACGGACTGGATCCGGATCAGCTCCATTACGGCATCCTGCTCCGCCGCCAGGGCCTCGGCATGCCGGAGATCGACGTCGGCGGCCTCGCGATCGCGCTGCATCAGATAATCAATCTCGCCACGACGCCGGTAGAGCTCCGGAAGGAAACGTTTGTTGCCGATGCGTGCCACATCGGCCATGGCCTGGGCGAGCACCGAGCGCGCCGGCGCCAGCCGGCCAAGGCCGATAAGGGCATCGATCTGCAGCCGCAGCAGGATCGTGCTGACACCATACATCACATGACGGATGTCGCTCACCGCCTGCTGGAGGAGCCGAAGGCCGTCCCGATCCCCGCTGCGGGCCCGGGCCCAGCCCAGCAGCGCCTGTCCCGCCCGCCGCCACAGGGCATAATCGCGCTCCTCGGCGACCCGGAGGAGGCGCTTGGCGACCTCGGCCGTGGTCTCCACGTCCCCCCCATACTGGGCGATCAGGGCCTGAAACGTGTAGCAGAAGACCTGGCTCGGGGGGTGCCCCTCGGCGTCCGCCTTGGCCACGGCGGCATCGGTGACCTCCCGGGCCCGCCCCGTTTCCCCGAGGCACCACAGCGTGAGCGCCCCGAAGGACTCCCCCGCGAGCGCGGGGTCGTCGCCGAACGCCCCTACCAGGGCACCATGATCACCGTCATCGTAGAGGCCCGTCAGGGTCTCGAAATACTGGCGGGCGCCATGCAGATCGCCCCAGGAGAAACGGCAGTTGATCTGCGCGTAGTATGCGGCCAGCCGCCTCACCCGGTCATCCTCGCTGTCCGCGAGCTCCAGCATCCGGTCGGCGATGCGCTGGGCCTCGGCGAAACCGGCATGGGAGCTGGCACCGTGCCATTCCCCCCAGAGGAGGAGGAAGTGGCGGCCGGGGTCCGCCTGCCACGCGTGCAGGGCACGGGCCCGCTTGAAGGTGGCGTATACCCGGCCGTCGCCGTAGCCGCGGCTCGCCATATCGGCAAGGCCCAGACCCAACAGGCACTCCACCATGCGCGCCCGGCGGGTTTCCTCGTCTCCGAGCTCCTCAGCAACGGACAAGGCATCACGGAAATGTCGGGACGCCTCATCGTGGGCCGCCCGCGCCAGGGTCTGGTAGCCGGCCCGGATCCGGTAGGGCAGGGCAGCCACCGGCTGTTCCCCGCGAGTGAGATGGTGGGCCAGATAGCCCGGGCGCTGCCAGGCGATCTCCGGGTAGCGCTCCTGGATCACCTCAGCGATGCGCAGGTGCCTCTCGGCGCGCTCGCTGTCCAGCTGGCTATCATAGACCGCCTCCCGGATCAGGGCGTGACGGAAGCGGTACCAGTGGGTACCGCCCAGACCGCGGGCGCTACGTTCAACGAAACCCGCCGCCATAAGATGCTCCAACCCGGCCTCGATCTCGTCGCCGTCCAGGGTGGCAATGGCGGCGAGCATCTCCCCGTCGAACTCTCGGCCAAGGGTCGCGGCGAGCTGTGCCAGGCCCCTGGTGGACCCTAGGCCCTGCAATCGGGCGGAGAGCAGGTCCCGGAGCGTCGCCGGCACCGTGACCGCCATCGCATCCTGGCGATGCTGCCGGGCGAGCTCCTCGATGAACAACGGAATACCGTCGGCATAGTAGAGGATCTGCCGGCGCATCTCGGCGGGCATCTCGCCACCGGCGATGGCATCGAGGAGCTCCGCGCTCTCTGACTCGTTGAGGCGCTGCAGGTGCAGCCGTACTACGGGATCCTCGCTGCGCCAGGGATAGACGGTCCCGGGCCGGCCGCTCACGAGGAACAGCAACGGCCGTTCGGCAAGCCCCTCGATGGCCCGCCTCAACAGCATGACGGTAGTGGGGTCGATCCAATGCAAATCCTCGACCACAACCAGCAGTGGGGCACGGGCCGTGAACGCCGCAGTGACCTCCATCAAGAGGTCCAGGAGGCGGTCACGCTGTTCCACGGCGTCGGCGAGCGCCTCCGTCATCCCCTCACGGCACGCCGACGGGTCCGTGTCGAGCAACCGCCGCAGTCCCCGGGCGGCGTCATCCGGCAGGTCGCCACACTCGGCCAGGAACGCCTCCATGGCGGCATCCCAGTCCGTGCCATCGCCGGGCGTCAGCCTCCGCTCCAGATGGCGGCGCAGGGCGTCGATAACTGGGTACAAGGGCTGGCGGCGGTGCTCCGGGGAGCAGCGGAGGTGGAAAACGATCCCGCCACCGGCGTATACCTCGTTGAGCCACTCCTCGACGAGACGGGTCTTGCCCACCCCCGCCTCCCCCTCGACGATAACCCGCTGCAGCCCGTGGCGGGGCACCCGCCGCCATTCCCGGCGCAGGTGCTCGAGCTGGGCACGGCGCCCGATGAATGGCGACACACCACCGAGTTGCCGCGAGATCGCGATCCGGTCCTCGAGCTGGCGGTCCGCAGTCACCTGATAGAGGGCATGCTGCCCCGCCGGATCTTCCAGCGGCCGACTGTCGAAGCACGGGTACACGCGGGTATGAACGGCGGCGGTAATCACACACGCATTCGCAGGCGTGCGCTCGGCGAGACGGGAGACCGCCTCGGAGAGGTCCCCGGCGGGATCGGGGAGCGCCGGGCTGCCGGTGGTGAGCAGCCAGTCGGAATCGACGGCCACCTGGAGCGTTCCCCCCGCCTGCACGGTCCGGACGATGCGGAAGGCGGCGCGTACGGCCTGCATGGTAGTAGTGTCACCCGCCTCCGGCAGCCCGAAGTAGATGATCAGCCGCCCGCCGTGGGAGCGCCCCGGAAGCCCCCCGAATTCTTCCACGATCGCACCCACCTGCCGGCTCACGTCACTATAGACCCGCGCACGCTCTTCGGGACCATGGGTGGCGTCGGGGCGGAAGGTCACCGCTACCACGCTGACCAGACGGCGCTCGAGCCCAGAGCCTTCGTCGGCGAGCGCCAGGCGGCGCATCTGCTCACGGCGCGTCAGCAGCCGCTCGCCGAGGGCCACGGTCTCCGCCTCCGGCGTCCGCCCTTGCTCCTCGAACAGGCGCTCGGCAAGCGCATCATAATGGCGGATGGCCTCGTCCACGGCCTCGTTATGATGGAGCAGACGAAGGAGAATGCGGTGAGCCGCCTCGGCGTCAGGCTCTATGGTGATGAATCGACGTGTGTAGTCCAGGGCCCGCTGTATCGCCCCGGCCCGGGTCAGGCAGGCGGTGAAACGCTCCAGGACCGCCACCACGGCGTCACGGTAGTAACGGCGGCACCGGGTCAGCCATTCCGCCACCGACGGCGGCAGGTCGCCGGAATCGAAACCCTGGAGGAACGGGCCACCATAGGTGTCCAGCACGGCCTGCATCCCCTCCAACGCCGGACGGCAGGCCGCGGTGTGGCGCCCGTGACCACAGCAGGGCGGGTCCCGGGTCAATACTTCGACATCCACCCAGTGCGGTTCCTCGCTGCTGAAGCGCACCGCATCACGGCTGAGCTCGATCCAGTCATGGGCGCCATCGCAAGCTGTGGCCAGCCGCTGACGCAGCTGGTAGAGGGCCTGGCGAAGGTTGTTGCGGCCAGCACGATCGCTGAGCTCCGGCCAGAAATCCGCGGCGATCCGCGCCCGTGGCACGGCGACCGCCTTCTCAACGGCGAGATAGGCGAGCAGGGCACCGGATTTCGTCCCCTCGAGGCCCTCCACTGGCCGCCCGTCCACAGACACCGTCATGGGTCCGCAAAGTCGCAGGCTCAGACCCCTCATTCGGAAATCCCCCTCCGGCCCGGGAATGGGACAACCCCAAAGGCCACTACAGGATTGTCGTCAATCTTTCGTTCGTTTTGTTGTACAAACGGGTACTGTATCAAATATGGACTTCCGCACCCTCGAGACGTTCGTCTGGATCGCGCGGCTCGGCAGCTTCCGCGCCGCCGCCCAGCGGCTCTATGCCTCCCAACCTTCGGTGTCCTCGCGCATCGCCAACCTCGAACGCCGGCTCGGGGTGGCGCTGTTCGACCGCGCCGGCCGCGGCGTCTCGCTGACCCCCCGGGGCCGCGACATGCTCGTCTATGCCGAGCGACTGCTGGCGCTACAGAGCGAGATGCTGGACGCCGTGGCCGAGCCGGACGCGATCCAGGGAAGCATCCGCCTCGGCGTGGTGGAGACCATCGTCTACACCTGGCTACCCGAGCTCATCGAACAGGTGAATGAGGCCTATCCCGCCATCAGCCTGGAGCTGGATGTAGACACTTCGGTAAACCTCGCCGAGAAGCTGGCGAGCCACGACGTGGACATCGCCTTCCTCATGGGCCCCGTGAACCAACCGGACATCGCGAGCCAGGCGCTGTGCCGCTATCCCCTGGAGTGGGTGGCGAGCCCGACCCTGGCCCTGCCGCCGGAACCCGTCCCGCTGACGGAGCTGGCGCGCTGGCCGGTGATCACCTACCCTCGCCTGAGCCAGCCCCATCTTGCCCTGCAACGGCTGCTCAGCCGCGCGGGGGCGCGCCTGCGCATCCACGCCAGCTCCTCGCTGGCCACCATCATCCGCATGACCGTCGACGGCATAGGCGTCAGCGCCCTGCCCCCTGAGATCATCCGCAGCGAGCTCGACCGTGGGGCGCTGAGACCCTTTCGCGCCGAGGTAGCGCCGCCGGAGCTCGCCTTCCACGTCGCCTACACCGACACCCCCGAGTTCACCGTCTCCCGGGCGGTGGCCGATCTGGCCATTCAGATCGCGGCGGGGACATCGGGTGATAGAGATTCCTGATCAAAGTTGATCCGAAATATCGATTGGACCAAATAGGCGCTGTCGCCTAAGCCTATAGGGAGGCCAAATGGTGCAACGGCAACGCCTATGCGATCGGCAGAGCACAACGACACGGGGACCGGCACCGATGTCCGGCTCGCGTCCCGAGAGGGTCGGCTAACCGGCCAGACCGCCGGCCTCGCGCCTGGTTACGTGCAGGTCAATCTGGTCATCCTCCCAGAGGCAGAGGCGGCGGCATTCCTGCGCTTTTGTACGGCCAACCCCAAACCCTGCCCCCTCATCGCCGTCTCGGAACCGGGCGCCCGCGACTGCGCCGCCCTCGGCGCCGACCTGGACATCGCCCGGGACGTGCCCCGCTACCGCGTCTTCCGGGACGGCGAGGTGGTGGCAGAGCCCACGGCGGTGGACGAGCTCTGGAGGGATGACCTGGTCACCTTCGCCCTGGGCTGCTCGTTCACCTTCGAGCATGCCCTGCTCGCCGACGGCATCCCGCTGCGTCACGTGGCCGAGGGACGCAACGTGGCGATGTACCGCAGCAACATCCCACTGACCGCGGCAGGACCCTTCAGCGGCGAAATGGTCGTGTCCATGCGGCCGCTGCGCCCGGCGGACGCCATTCGCGCCATACAGATCTGCACCCGCTACCCCGGCGTGCACGGGGCGCCGCTGCACATCGGCTACCCGGAACACATCGGTATCGATGACCTGCAGCACCCCGACTACGGGGACCCGGTGGCCGTGGCCGAGGACGAGCTGGCGGTGTTCTGGGCCTGCGGGGTCACGCCGCAGCGCGCCCTGGAGGCGGCCGGCCTGCCTTTCGCGATCACCCACAGCCCGGGACACATGCTGGTCACCGATCGAAGCGACCACGAGCTCGCATTGCTGTGAGCCGCAACGACAACGATCGACGAGGAGCGAAGCGATGAAGAGACCAATCACTGCAACCGCCACTGCCGCCCTGTTGCTGGGCGGCGCCGCCCAGGCCCAGGACCTGCCGGCCACGGAGTTCGCCTACGTGGGGAGCTGGTCCAGCCTGTCGCTGTATCAGAACTTCGAGAAGCCCTTCTGGGGGGAGCACCTTGCCGACGCCTCCGACGGGCAGGTCACCGCCGAGGTCACTACCTTCGACCAGATGGGCCTCGGTGGCGGCGAGGTATTCCGCCTCCTCTCCCAGGGGGTGTTCGACGTGGGCTCCACCGTGGGCGACTACACCGTCTCCGACGCACCGGAGCTCGAGGGTATGGACATGCCCATGATGGCCCCGGACGTGGCCACCGCCCGCGAGGTGGTCGCCGCCTACAAGCCGGTGCTCGATGACATCCTCTCCGAGCGCTTCGGTGCCAAGCTCATCGCCGCAGTGCCCTACCCCTCCCAGGTGGTGTTCTGCAACGCCGAGATCGACGGCCTCGCCGATCTCGAAGGCAAGAAGATCCGCGCCAGCGGCCGCAGCACGGCGAACTTCCTCGAGGCCATCGGCGCGGAGGGAATCACCCTAAACTTCAGCGAGGTGCCCGGCGCGCTGGAGCGCGGGGTCATCGACTGCGCGGTCACCGGCTCGCTGTCCGGCTACAGCTCAGGCTGGCACGAGGTCTCCACCCACCTCTATCCCCTGCCGGTGGGCGGCTGGGACTACGTGGTCACGGCCATGAACGGCGACAAGTGGGACGGCCTCGCCCCGGAGGTCCAGGACTGGCTGATCACCCAGGCGGAGGACCACTACGAGGACCCGGTGTGGTCATCGGCGGTGGACGAGACCGAGGAGGGCGTCGCCTGCCTGACCGGCCACGGCGAGTGCGGCCGCGGTGATGCCGGCGACATGACCCTGGTGGAGGCCACCGAGGAGGACTTCACCTACGCCCGCAGCCGCCTCGAGGACGAGGTGCTGCCCGCCTGGGCGGAGACCGTCGATCCCGACGACCTCCGGCGCTGGAACGAAACCATCGGCGAGGTCACCGGCCTCACCGCCGAGGCGAAGTAAACCCACCGTTAGCCCCGGCCCCCCGCGGGGGGCCGGGTACGGGCGTCCCATGGCACGCATCGCACACCTACTCGACCGCCTGCTCGCCGGCATGAGGAGCATCTCCCTGTGGCTTGCAAGGCTCGGCGGCCTACTCATACTGGCCACGGTGGCCATGGTAGCCCTCGAGATCGCCAGCCGCGGCCTGTTCGGCCGCACCATGGGCGCCTCCACCGAGCTCTCCGGCTACGTGCTGGCCATTAGCGCGAGTTGGGCCTTCGCCTACTCGCTGCTGGAAAAGGCCCATATCCGCATCGACGTGGTCTATGTGCTCATGCCACGACCCGCCCGTGCCCTCATGGACCTGCTGGCCCTGACCGCCCTGGCACTGTTCTGCCTCTTCGTCGTGGGAGCGGCCGGCGAGGTCGCGATGAAGTCCTTTCTCGGCGGCTCCGAGGCCAACACCCCGCTACGGACACCGCTGTGGATCCCCCAGGGCCTGTGGGCCGCGGGGCTCGCCTGGTTCAGCCTGGTGGTGGCCGCACTGCTGCTGCGGGTGCTGGTAGCACTGGCCGGTGGTGACACCGCGAGCATCCAGCGCGTGGCCGGCAGCCGTACCCTCGACGAGCAGATCGCCACCGATACCGAGGAGGGACGGGCATGATCGGCATAGCCCTGCTCGTCCTGCTCGCGCTGCTGGTGCTGAGCATCCCGGTGGCGGCGACGCTCATCGCCCTGGCGCTGTTCCTCGACGAGTTCTACTCGCCCTTCCCCCTGTTCCGGGCCATGGGGGAGGTGCTCTGGTCGGCCTCCGACAGCTTCCTGCTGATCGCCATACCGCTGTTCATCCTCCTCGGTGAGGTGCTGGTCCGCACCGGGGTGGCCCGCAAGACCTACGAGGCCCTGGAGGCCTGGCTGTCCTGGCTGCCCGGCGGGCTGCTGCACGCCAACATCGGCACGGCGACGCTGTTCTCGGCCACCTCCGGCTCCAGCGTCGCCACCGCCGCCACCATCGGCACGGTGGCCATGCCCCAGGCCGGCCGGCTCGGCTACGACGAGCGGCTGTTCGCCGGCTCCATCGCCGCCGGCGGGACCCTGGGGATCATGATCCCGCCGTCGATCAATCTCATCGTCTACGGCTTCCTCACCGAGACCTCCATCCCGCGGCTGTTCGCGGCAGGGCTGCTGCCGGGGCTAATGCTCGCGGGCCTGTTCATACTCGGCACGGCGGTGATCTGCACCCTGCGGCCGGGGCTCGGCGGGCCGCGGCGCCATCACGACTGGAGACGGCGGATCACCGGGCTGTGGCACCTGGTGCCGGTGCTGGGCCTGTTCGCGCTGGTGGTCGGGTCGATCTATGCGGGCTGGGCCACCCCCACCGAGGCCGCGGCCCTCGGCGTTGTGGGCGCGCTGGCCATCGCCGCCGCGATGCGACGGCTCACCCTTCGGGTCCTCATCGACGCCGTCGACGGCACCATGCGCACCACCGGCATGATCATGCTGATCATCATCTCCTCGTACTTCCTCAATTTCGTGCTCGCCTCCGCCGGGGTCACCCGGGACCTGGAGGCACTCATCGAGGGGGCGGGCCTGGGGCCCTACGGCACGCTGGTGCTGGTGATCGGGCTCTACATCGTGCTGGGCTTCTTCGTGGAGACCCTGTCGCTGATGGTGATCACCATCCCCATCGTGGCGCCGCTGATCATCGCCCAGGGCTTCGACCCGGTATGGTTCGGCATCCTGCTGATCCTGCTCATCGAGATGGCGCTGATCACCCCGCCGGTGGGCCTCAACCTCTATGTGGTCCAGGGGGTGCGCGGCCACGGTTCGCTCAACGAGGTGATGCTCGGGGCCTTGCCCTACGTGGGGCTGATGCTGCTGACCGCCGTGCTACTGGTCCTCGCACCGGGAATCGCCCTGTTTTTGCCTTCGGTACTCAACTAGACAACGGAGACCCCCATGCTACGTTTCACCCTTGATGGCGAGGCCGACATCGAGGTCGACATCCGCGAGTTCGTCATCGCCGGCTGGGCCGGCCGCGACGATGCCGCCATCCAGGAACACATCGACGAGCTCCGTGCCATCGGCGTGACCCCACCCTCGGCCACCCCGCTGTTCTACCGGGTCGGCTGCAACCTGGCCACCACGGCCCCGGAGGTGGAGATGCTCGGCGAGCACACCAGCGGCGAGGTGGAGGTGCTGCTGGTGGGCACCCCCGACGGCACCTGCGTAGGCGTGGGTTCCGACCATACCGACCGGCAAGCGGAGTCCTGGTCGGTGGCCCATTCCAAGCAGTTGTGCCCCAAGCCGGTCGCCGCGGAGCTGTGGCGGCTCGAAGACGTCCTGCCCCATTGGGATCAGCTGCGACTCGCCTCCCACGTCGTCGCGGACGGCGACCGGGTGAGCTACCAGGAAGGCCCGGTCTCCGGCCTCCTCCCGCCGGGCGACCTGCTCGAGCGCTTCGGCCGCAAGGAGATCGCTCTGCCGACGGGCACCGCCATGCTCTGCGGCACCCTGCCGGTGGCCGGCGGGCCACGGCCGGCGGCGCGCTTTGAGATGGCACTCATCGATCCGGTCCGCGGCCGCCGCATCGAGCATGCCTATGCGGTGCGCCCCCTGCCAGTCATTGCCTGAAGGGCCAGCCCATGGAATCGCCACGCCCGCTCACCGAGCTCGCCGAGGCCATCGCCACCGGCCGGGAGACCGCCGCGGCCACCCTGGAGCGCGCCCTGATGGGCACCGAGGAGGCGCCGGACGCCCACACCGCCGTGTTCGCCGGCACGGCCCGCGCCCAGGCCGCGGCCTGCGACCGCCTGATCGCCGCCGGCGCCCCGGCCGGCCCCCTGGGCGGGGTCCCGGTATCCCTGAAGGCGCTGTTCGACGTCGCCGGCCGGGTCACCCATGCCGGCTCCCGGGTGCTCGCCGATACACCGCCGGCGGCGCGGGATGCGGCCGCTGTAACGCGGCTGCGCCGGGCAGGGGCGGTGTTTACCGGCCATACCGTTATGACCGAGTTCGCCTACTCCGGCCTGGGGCTCAACCCCCACTACGGCACCCCCGGAAACCCCCATGGCGAAGCCCGCATCCCCGGGGGGTCCACCTCCGGCGGCGCGGTGTCGGTGGCCCTGGGCATGGCCGCGGCGGCCCTGGGTACAGATACCGGCGGCTCGGTGCGCATCCCCGCGGCCTTCTGCGGGCTCACCGGCTTCAAGCCCACCCAGCACCGGGTGCCGCTGGAGGGGGCCTTTCCGCTGTCGTACAGCCTGGACTCCGTGGGCCCCATCGCCCCGCGGGTCGCGGACTGCGCGCTGATGGACGCCGTGCTCGCCGGCGAGCCGGAGCGGGCGTTCCATGCCGCCCCGGTGGCGGGGCTGCGCCTGGCCCTACCGGACCGCTACCTCCTCGACGACATGGACGACCCCGTGGCGGGGGCCTTCGAACGCGCGCTCTCCGTCCTCAGCGAGGCCGGTGCCCGCGTCACCACCGTGGCCCTGCCGGAGCTCGACGATCTCGGTGAGCTCCTCGCGGGCGGCGGCCTCACCGCCGCCGAGAGCTACCACGTCCACCGCCACCTCCTCGCTGAGCGGCGGGACCGCTACGACCCGCGGGTGTGCACGCGCATCGAGCGCGGGGCCGATCTCTCCGCCGCCGACTACCTGGCCCTGCGGGATGCCCGGCACCGACAGAAGGAGACCATGGACCAGCGCCTGCAGGAATTCGACGCCATCCTCGCACCGACCGTACCGGTGGTGCCTCCCGCCTTCGCCGAGCTCGACGCCGACGAGGACTACGCCCGGACCAACCTGCTGGTGCTGCGCAACCCCACCGTCGGCAACCTGCTGGATCTCTGCGGGATCACGCTGCCCTGTCACCGTCCCGGAGAGCTGCCTGTGGGGATGATGCTCCTCGGCCGGGGTGGCAATGACCGCCGGCTGCTGGCCCAGGCCGCCGGCGTGGAGGCAGTGCTGGACGACACGCGACGGTGATGACCCTTTCGCTGCTGGTGAAGATGGCCACCACGGCGGTGGTGGTCATCGGGGTCACCCTGGCGGTGGCCCGCCTCGGTCCGCGCCTGGGGGGCGTGATCGCCGGCACCCCCATCGTCCTCGGCCCGGCGTTCTTCTTCCTGGGCCTGGAGCGCTCCGCGGACTTCGTCGCCGAGGCAGCGCTAGCGGCCATTCATGCCCTGACCGCGACGCTGGTGTTCCTGATCACCTATGTGGCGGTAGCGGGTCGTCTGGGGCCGGTAACAAGCTTGCTCGCGGCAGTGACAGCCTGGGGCCTGTCGGCCAGCGCCTTCGCCACGCTCCCCGGGGGCTATCCCCTGGGTCTTGTGGTCTACGTGCTGGTGTTCGGCCTTGCCTTGGCCGCCCGTCGGTGGCTCCGGCTGTCCCAGCCGCGGGTACAGGCGCCGAACCGCTGGCTCGACCTGCTGCTGCGGGGGCTCGCCGCCGGCGTGCTCGTGGGGGTAGCGACCACCGTGGCGGCCGCCGCCGGGCCGAAGATCTCCGGGACGCTGACCGGGTTCCCAGTGGGCTTCACCGTCATCGCGCTCACCCTGCACCAGCGTTTCGGCGCGCCGGTAGCCCGGGCCACCCTGGCCGCCGCCCAGGGCGGCATGTTCAGCCTGGTAGCGTTCGCCGCCGCCGCGGCGGCCACCGCCCCCGCGCTGGGGGGCATGGGGGCATTCTGGCTGGCGCTGGGGAGCTCGCTGGCGGTGAGTACCGGCCTGTTCGCCCTGAGCCATTTCACCGACGAGCAACGGCCCCGCCGGGGCCGGGAGGCACCATGAGCGATGAACGCGGGGAGCGGGGCACCACCGACTCCCGGACCAGCGGCGAGAACAACCGACGGATCCTGCGCCGCGATCCGCATCCCCACCTGTTCCGGCCCGTGACCTTCCGCGGCGTGACGGCACGCAACCGCATCATGCTCTCACCGATGTGCCAGTACTCGGGCAGCGACGGCCTCGCCAACGACTGGCATTTCATGCACCTAGGTGCCCGCGCTGCCGGCGGTGCGGGGATCGTGTTCACCGAGGCGGTCCACCTGCAACCCCGGGGCCGAATCACCCCCCACTGCCTGGGCCTGTGGAACGACGAGCAACGCGACCGCCTCGCCCGGATCGCCGGTTTCATCGACGAACGCGACGCCGTAGCGGGCATCCAGCTCGGCCACGCCGGGCGCAAGGCATCGGTGGGCCGGCCCTGGGAGGGCTCGCGACCCATCCCGCCGGAACAAGGCGGCTGGCCGGTGGTCTCCGCCTCGGGGCTGCCCTACGCGGAGGGTTGGCCGGTGCCGCGGGCGATGAACGACAGGGACATCGCCGACGCCCTGGAGTCGCTGGCCGCGGCGACCCGACGGGCCCGGGAGGCGGGCTTCCGGATCCTGGAGCTCCACGGCGCCCACGGCTATCTCATCCACCAGTTCCTGTCACCGCTGAGCAATCAGCGGGGCGACGGCTACGGCGGCAGCTTCGACAACCGCATCCGCTTCCTGCTGGAATCGGTGGAGGCGGTGCGCAGCGAATGGCCGGCGGAGCTGCCGCTGTTCCTGCGCCTGTCGGTGACCGACTGGGTGGAAGGGGGCTGGGACGAGCGGCAGTCGCTGCGCCTGGCCCGGGAACTCGCCGCGCGGGGCGAGGTGGACCTCATCGACTGCTCCTCCGGGGGCAATGACCCCCGGCAACGCATACCGGTCCACCCCGGCTACCAGATCCCCTTCGCCCGCCGGCTGCGGGCCTCCGCTGGCATGCCCACCGGCGCGGTGGGGCTGATCCACAGCGCGGACCTGGCGGAATCGGTGATCGCCAACGGCGACGCCGATCTGGTCATCCTCGGGCGCGCCCTGCTCGCGGATCCGGTCTGGCCACTGCGGGCCGCCGCCACCCTGAAGACCGAGGACGCGGACTGGCCGGTGCAGTACGAGCGCTCCAATATCTTCTGAGCAGCGTCGTCACCCCTCGCCGCGGATCCGCCGAAGTGCCGCCTCCGCAACGTCCACCCGTACGGTGCCGGCGGCGACCAGCTCGTCGGCCACGCGATCCACCTCGTCGCCCACGGCGCCGGCCATCACCGCGATGTTCTTGGCATGGAGGGCCATGTGGCCCTTCTGGATACCGGTAGTGGCGAGTGCCTTCAGCGCAGCGAAGTTCTGGGCCAGGCCCACCGCGGCGATGTTCCGGGCCAAGCGCTCCGCGGAGGTCACCCCCATGATCTCCAGGCACGCCCGCGCCGTTGGATGGGAGCGGGTCGCACCGCCGATCAACCCCACCGCCAGGGGCATCTCCAGGGTCCCCGTGAGGTTGCCATGGGCATCGACCTCCCAGCGGGTGAGCGAGCGATACTGACCGGTGCGGGCCGCGTAGGCGTGGGCCCCCGCCTCCACCGCCCGGGTATCGTTGCCGGTTGCCAGCGTGACCGCGGTGACACCGTTCATGATGCCCTTGTTGTGGGTGGTGGCGCGGTACGGATCGGCCTCTGCGAAGTCATAGGCGGCGATCATGCCGTCACGCACCGACTCACCGCCGATCGTCGCCGTGTTCCAAGTAGCCCGGGCGCGGGCGAGACGACGGTCGGCAAGGTTGGAGAGGATGCGCAGGTTGGTACGCCCGCCGGTCCACTCCGCGATGGCCGGTGCCACCGCCTCGGCCATGGAGTTCACGGCGTTCGCCCCCATGGCATCACGGGTGTCGACCACCAGGTGGGTCACCACCATCGAACCGGTACGGGAGGCGAGCACGCGGACCTCGATATCCCGGAAGCCACCGCCGTATTGCAGCAGCACCGGATCCGTATCGTCGCAGATCGCCTTGATGTCATCGCGGTGCTCGAGGATCCGCAGCCGGGCGAACTCCGGGTTGGGCACATCCACCAGCTGGACCTGGGCGATCATCAGCGCCCCGGACATGGCGGTATGGAAGCCCCCGCTGTCGCGGCACTGGCGGGCCGCGTTGCTCACCGCCGCCACCACCGAGGATTCCTCGGTGGCCATGGGCACCAGCACCTCCTCGCCGTCGATCATCAGGTTGGTGGCGATGCCGAGGGGGACGTTGAACGTCCCGATGACGTTCTCGATCATTGAATCCGCGACCTCGGCGGGGAGGTTGCCGGTATCACGGAGCCGCTGCCGCGTCGGATCGTCAAGGCCGGTGATCTCCGCCACCCGCGCCAGGCGCTCGTCGGGGGGCAGCTTGAAGAATCCGGGTATACGGGAAGTCCTCTCGGCCATTGCCGTCTCTCCTCGTGGTCAGGAACGCACGGACTGCGCCAATCGCTCGGGCAGCCACGTGACGATCTCCGGGAACATCATGAACAACGCCAGCGCCGCCGCCTGCAGGAGCAGGAAGGGGATGATGGCGCGGTAGACCGTTTCCATGCCGATGCCGGGCGGCAGCACCCCCTTGAGGTAGAACAGGGTGTAGCCGAACGGCGGGGTGATGTAGGCCATCTGCGCGGTGATCAGGAACAGCACCCCGAACCACAGGGCATCGAAGCCCAGGGCGTTGATCACCGGCAGGAAAACGGGGACGCACAGCAGGATGATGCCGATCTCGTCGAGGAACAGCCCCAGGAAGACCAGCACCCCGATCATTGCCAGTAACACCAGCCAGCGGTTGACCTCCAGGTCCTGGATGAATCCGAGCAGGAAATCACCGCCGCCGGTGCCCGTGAAAATGGACACGAAGGCCTTAGCGCCGATGGTGATCCACATGATCATCGCCGTAACCCGCAGGGTATCCCAGGCCGCGCCCTGGAGATTGGCCAACGTCAGCTCGCGCTGAACCGCCGCCGAAAGCAGCGCCCCCAGGACACCGATGGCCGCGGCCTCGGTGGGTGTGGCGATGCCGCCGTAGATGCTGCCGAGCACCCCGACGACGATGACCGTGGGCAGGATCAGCGAGCGCAGGGCCATCAGCCGCTCGGCCAGGCCGGCCGGGGGCTCGTCCGGCCGCGGCGCCATGTCCGGTCGGAGGCTCGCCAGGGTGACCGCGTAGGCCATGTACAACCCGGCGAGGATGAGGCCGGGGACGATACCGGCGGCGAACATGCGACCCACCGAGATCTGCGCGGTGGCCGCGTACACGATGGTGATCACCGACGGCGGGATGAGGATGCCCAGCGTGCCGCCCGCGCAGATCGTGCCCAATGCGAGTCGTGGATCGTAGCCCCGGCGCAGCATCGAGGGCAGCGCCAGGATGCCCATGGCCGCCACGGCGGCGCCGACGATGCCGGTCATCGCCGCCATCAGGGTGCAGATGGCGACGGTACCCACGGCCAGGCCCCCGGGCAGGCGGCGGAACCAGACCTCCATGGCCCGGTAGAGGGAATCGATCAGCCCCGATCGCTGCAGGACGCTGGCCATGAGCACATACAGGGGAATGGCGAGCAGTACCTCCGAGGTCATGGTGTCCACGGTCTGCAGGACCGTGAGCACCAGGGCCTGGCTGCCCCACAGGGAGAGCGTGAAGAACACCGCCAGCGAGGCGAGGACGAAGGCCAGCGGCATGCCGCTGAGCAGCAGGACCAGCAGTCCCAGGAACATCACCGCGAGCACGCCGCTGGAGGTCATGCCTTTTGCCCCCCGCTACGCGCCCGCTCCACGGCCGCGATGGTCTCGGCCAGCGCCTGGGCCAACAGCAGAGCGAAGGTCACCGGGATGAGGAGCTTGACTGGCCAGATCGGCGGGTTCCACGCGGAGAACGAGGTCTCGCCGCTGGCATAGGCGTCCATGGCCACGGGCCAGCTTTCCCGCACGACGATCACCGCCAGGGCGATGATTATCGGGAAGGTCAGGCAGTCGAGCAGGGCCGCCACCCGCGGCGGCAGCCGATTGTAGAGGATGTCCACGTTGACGTGGCCGCCGACGTGCAACAGGTAGGGGCCGGCGAGCATGAAGTAGGGCCCGAGCAGCAGGGTCGAAAGCTCCAGCGCCCACACCGTCGGATCGTTGAAGAAATAACGCAGGACCACCTCATAGGCGATCACCGCCACCATTACGAACACCAGCACCGAGACGACGCCGGCGAGCCAGCGGTTGAGCGTGGTAACCACGGTGCAGTAGCCGCGAAGCCAGGCCATCATGGAGATCCCGTGAAGGCGCCGCCGCCCGTACGGGCGGCGGCGGTAGCCGCTCAGCCGATCAGGCCGAGCTCGCGCATGAACGAAAGCTGGCTGTCGAGGATGCGCCCGGCGAGCTCGTCATCGCCGGCGGTCTCGCGCCAGACCTCCATCGCCGTGGGACGGCCGTTCTTGGCGATTTCCGGACCCAGGTGGATGATCTCGCAGCCCCGCTCCTCGAACTCGCGCAGGGCGATGACGTCCTGGGCCAGGATATGCTGGCGTAGCGCCGCCGAGATCTCCCGTGCCGCCACCTCCAGCGCCGCCTTGTAGCTGTCGGGTAGCTCATCGTGGGCCGACTGGTTGGCGACGTAGCTGGTGGCGGTAGTGGGTTGGTGGAACCCGGGGACGATCACGTACTTGGCCACCTCGTCGAGGCCCGCCTCCAGGTTGGCGGTCAGGTCGCCGCGGTCAGCGAAATCGATTACGCCCTTCTCCAGCGCCTGGTAGACCTCTGCGGTCGCCATCGGGGTCACGGAGACATCGAAGGCGCCCATCACGGCGCTGGCCAGCCCCACGAAACGCCCCTTCTTGCCCGCCATGTCGTCCAGCGAGTGCAGTGGGAACTTGGAGTGGATCGGCTCCTGGCCATAGACCGTGGGGGCGATGTAGTGCATGCCCGCCTGGGCGTAAGCCTCGCGGGCCATCTCCAGGCCGCCGCGCTCGTAGAACCAGGCCTCGTATTGATCCGGCTGCTCGAAGCCGAAGGGGATGGTGCTGGTAAAGGCGAAGGCCGGGATGGTGCCCGCCTTGTAGCCGTCGAAGGTCTTCATCATCTCGAAGGCCCCACCGCGCACCGCCTCGAAGGCCTGGGCGGACGGGGCGAGCTGGCCACCGGAGAACAAGCGGATGTTGAAACGACCGCCGGTCAGCTCCGAGACCCGCTCCACGTAGCGCTTCTCGAATTCGTAGGGCGTCGTGCCGGCATCCCAGAGCGCCTGCATGCGCCAGGACACCTCGGGCCCATCCTGGGCGAGGGTGAGTGAAGGAAGCCCCAAAGTGGACGCGGCGGCGCCGCCGGCGATACCCGCCTTGAGAAACGAACGGCGATTGAGCCTGCGCTCGGTCATGACCTCTCCTCCCGTTTTGGCTGTTGTATTGTCAGGCTCGGACAATCCGGACCCTCGAACAAGGCACAGTTTCGGGATTCGTACTCCATACTGTACCTTCCCGAAATTGGTACAGTTGAGGGACGGGATGATGGAGAATGGCTCCCGGGCCGATCGCATCGCCGCCCGGATCAGGGCAAGTATAGACGCCGGACAGCTCCCTGCCGGCAGCCGCCTTGCCTCCGTACGGGCCGCCGCCCGGGAGTACGGCGTATCGAAGAACACCGTGGTCGAGGCCTACGACCGGTTGGTGGCCACCGGCCACATCGAGGCACGGCGCGGCTCCGGGTTCTATGTCGCGCGGCCCGTGCGCCATCCGGCAAGCGCACCGCCGCCGCACTTCACCGAGGCCATCGACCTGGTGTCTCTGCTGCGCGAGCAGCTCAACCAGCACTACGAGGTCCGCGCCGGGGACGGCCGGCCACCGGTGAGCTGGATGGAGACCTCGGAGCTCGGACGGTACCTGCGTCGCGGCAACCGCCAGGGCGTGGAAGCGGACGATTTCGAGTACGGCCATCCGCGCGGCTATCCGCCACTGCGCGAGACCATCGCCCGGACACTGACCGAGCGCGCCATCAACGCCGGCGCCGAGCAGGTACTGCTGACCTTCGGCGCCAACCATGCCCTCGACCTGCTGGTCCGCCACTTCGTGACCCCCGGCGAGACCGTGCTCGTGGAGACCCCGGGCTATTACCCGCTGTTCGGCAAGCTCCGGCTGCACCGCGCTGCCATGGCCGGGGTACCCCGCGGCCACGACGGCCCGGATCCGGCGGCGCTGGAGGCGGCCATACAGCGCCACCGTCCCCGCCTGATGTTCGTCCAGCCGCTAGCCCACAACCCCACTGGCACATCCATGTCCCTGGCGGCCATGCACCGGCTGCTGCGTATCGCCGAGCGCCACGACCTGATCCTCATCGAGGACGACCCCTTCGCCGATCTCATTCCCCATGTCACCCCGCGGCTGGCCGCACTGGACGGCCTGCAGCGGGTGATCTATCTGGGTACGTTCTCCAAGACCCTATCCGCGGGCCTGCGTAGCGGCTATATCGCCGCCGGCGAGGGGCTGATCGACTCGCTCACGGACATCAAGATGCTCACGGTGGTCACCAGCTCGGGGGCCGTGGAGCGGATGATCCACGACATGATCCTGCGCGGTCGCTACCGCCGACACCTGGCCCGCCTCCGCGAGCGGGTGGCGCGGGCCGGTGCCGAGGCCATCACCGCGCTGGAGGGCATCGGCATCCACGGCATCGAGCCGCCCGCCGGCGGCTATTACCTGTGGTGTCCGCTGCCCGAGGGCATGGACGACGTGGCCCTGGCCCGGCGGGCCTCGGCGGAGGGTATCTTCCTCGCCCCGGGCACGCTGTTCCGACAGCCCGACGGCCCGGGGCCGCCGGCGCTGCGCATCAATATCTGCTATGCCACCGATGCCCGCCTACTCGACTTCCTGCGCCGGGAGATCACCCCACGGCTCAGCGCCGGCGGTAGCGCGCCAGGGTGAGCCCCTCCAGGTCGATCTCCGGATCCCGGCCCAGCACACAATCGGCCACCACACGGCCGGCACCGGCGGCATAGGTCCAGCCCAGATGGCCGGCGCCGGTGTTGAGGAACAGCCCGGGTACGCCGCTGTCACCGAGGATGGGCGGGCCGTCCACGGTCATGGGCCGGAGGCAGGCCCAGTGCTCGGCGCTGCGCCGATCGACCCGGGCGGCAAAGCCGGGGAAGTTGGACAGGGCCTGGCGGATGACGATATCCACCCGGCGGGAGACGATTTCCCGGTCCATGCCGGCGAATTCCGCGGTGCCGGCCAGGCGCAGGCGCTGGCCCAGGCGGGTGATGACCACCTTGCGCTCCTCGTCGATGATGGGCACCCGCGGCACATCGTCACCGTCATCCGCCGCCAGGGTGGCGGAGTAGCCCTTCACCGGCCGTATCGGGAGCTTGATGCCCAGGGGACGCAACAGGGCGGGTGCGTCCACGCCGGCAGCCATCACGTAGGCGTCCGCCGTGATCTCGCCGCGGTCGGTGACCACCCGGCGGACCCCGCCGGCATCGCCGTCAATGCGCTCGATGGTCTCATTGAGGCGCAACTCGCCACCGCGCTCCACCACCGCCGCGCCCAGGGCCTCGGTGAAACGGCGGGCATCACCGGATTCATCATCGGGATAGTGGATGCCACCGGCGATCTCCTCGCGGACCCCGGCGAGGGCCGGCTCCAGTTCCGTCACGCCGGTGGGCTCCAGGTGGGCAAAGCGCACACCGAGGGATTCCGTCAGCGCCGAGGCCTCCACCGCCTTGTCCAGCTCCCGACGGCTGTGGAAGAGCTTGAGGATGCCGCGAGAATCGGCATCGTAGTCCAGCCCGAGGGCCTCGCGCAGGGCCTGTGTCTCGCGCAGGCTGTATACCGCGAGGCGGGTATTCACCCGGGTGCTGTGCTCATGGTGGCGGGCGCGACTGTAGCGCAGAAAACCCAACCCCCAGCCGGCGAGGTTGGGGATCTGGCCGGGGCGCAGCAGCAACGGGGAGTCCTCCCTACCGATCCAGCCGATCAGCTGGCGAATGGCATCGGGGGTGTTCCAGGGCTCGGTATGGCTGGCATGGAGCATGCCGCCATTGGCATGGCTGCCTTCGGCGGCCAGCTCCGATTGCCGGTCCAGCAGGGTCACGGCATGCCCCGCCTCCGCAAGGTAATACGCCGTCGCGGTGCCCATCAGCCCGCCACCCATGACCAGTACGTGCACGATCGCCTCCTGTTCGTGGTGCACCGGCAGTGTAGGGGGACGGACGTCGTCGTGACCAGCATGGCGAACTTGTCGGACAAATATGTTTGATTTAGGCTTTCCGCCTAATAAGATCTGACAATTACCCGTGGGAGTCGATTGGCGGTGACACAGCCGGGGATCAAGCCGTTTGCGGCCGCCTTGCGAGGGGCCGGGTTCGAGGGCGATGTGCTCGACGGCATCGGCGATCGCCTGGCCATGGCCACGGACAACAGCGTCTATCAGGTGCTCCCGGCCCTGGTGATCGCCCCCCATCACCGCGAGGACTGCGAGCGGCTGATGGCGGTGGCGGCCGACCAACGCTTCCGTGATATCCGCTTCGCCCCCCGGGGCGGCGGCACCGGCACCAATGGACAGTCGCTGACCGATCAGGTGGTGATCGACACCAGCCGGCACATGAACCGCATCCTCACCCTGGACCCGGAGGCCGGCGAGGCCCGCGTGGAACCGGGGGTGGTGCTCGGCCAGCTGAACGCCGCCCTCGCCCCCCATGGGCTATTCTTCCCGCCGCACACGTCGACGGCGAGCCGGGCCACCGTGGGCGGCATGGTCGGGACCGACGCCTGCGGCAAGGGATCCCGGCGTTACGGGCGCACGGGGGATTACCTGCTGGAGGTCGCAGTGGCGCTGCCCGACGGCCGCCGGTACCGGTTCCGGCGGCTGTCCACTGAGACCACCGGCGCCGCGGAGACCGCGGGGGCCCGGGCGGCCAGCGCGCTCCGCGCCATCGTGGAGCCGCATCGGGAGGCGATCCGTTCGCGGTTCCCGGCCATGAGCCGGTCGCTGACCGGCTACAACCTCCGCGACGCCTTCCCGGACAGCGGCGACGTGGATCTCGGGCGTCTGGTGGCCGGGGCCGAAGGCACCCTGGGCCTGGTCACGGAGCTGGTGCTGCGGATCGTCCCGCTACCCCGGCACCAATCACTGGTGGTGGTCCGCTACCCGGATTTCGATGACGCCCTCGCGGATGCGCAGCGTCTGCTCGTCCACGAACCCGCCGCGGTGGAGACCCTGGATCAGCGCATCTTCTCCCTGGCCCGCAGCGACAGCGACTGGCCGCGGGTCCGCGAAGCCCTCGCTGGCGACCGGGGCGACGACGCACCACCGCTGGTCACCAACTTCATCGAGATCAGCGACACGGACCCGGAGGTGGTGGAGCGGCGGGTGGCCGCGCTGCGCGGGGAGCTGGAGGCGCGCGAGGATCACGCGGGCTTTCACGTCACCGCCGACGAAGCGCTGATCCGGCGGCTCTGGGGGGTCCGGGCGAAGGGCGTCGGCCTGCTCGGCCGCACCCCCGGCAGGCGCAAGCCGGTGCCCTTCGTCGAGGACACGGTGGTGCCCCCCGAGCACCTAGCGGACTACATCCGCGAGTTCCGCGCCCTGCTCGACCACCACGGCGTGGACTACGGCATGTTCGGGCATGTGGACGTGGGCTGCCTGCATGTCCGGCCCACCCTGGACCTTACCGACCCCTCGGACGCCGAGCGCCTGCGGGTGATCAGCGACGAGGTGGTGGCGCTGGTGCAGCGCTATCGGGGGCTGCTCTGGGGGGAGCACGGCAAGGGGGTGCGGGGCGAGTACACCGAGACCTTCTTCGGCCGGGAGCTCTATGGCGTCCTTGCCGCGGTAAAGCGCTTCTTCGACCCGGACAATCGAATGAACCCGGGCAAGATCGTGAGCCCCGACGGTGACGCGGACACCATCTGGCGAGTCGACGGGGTGACCCTGCGCGGCGAACTCGACCGGCAGGTGGATCCGAGCGTGCGCGAGCGCTGGGGCAAGGCCTTCGAGTGCAACGGCAACGGGGCCTGCTTTGACTGGGACATTTCCCAGGTGATCTGCCCGAGCTACAAGGCCACCCGGGACCGCGTGCATTCCCCCAAGGGGCGTGCCATGCTCCTGCGGGAGTGGCTGCGCAGTGACCGGCTCCCCGCCGAGGAACGGGCGGCCCTGGAGGCGGTGACCCATGAGTCCATGCAGGGCTGTCTCGGCTGCCGTGCCTGCGCCACGCAGTGCCCGGTCCATGTGGATATCCCCGCCATGCGGGCGCGCTTCCTGGATGCCTATCATCGTCGCCACCGACGGCCGGCGCGGGACTACCTCCTCGCCGGCATGGAACACCTGTTACCCACCCTGGCCCGGCTGCCGCGCATGGCGAACGCCCTGATCCACGCCCGCCCGGGGCAGGATCTGGCCCGGCGCATGGGGCTGCGCGCCCTGCCCCCGCTGCCAAGCGCCCACCGTTGGCGGGCGGCGGCGGACTGGCCCGCCCGTCACGCGACGGCCCTGGGGCTGCTACGGGCCGATTCGCGGGCCGTCGCGGTGGTGCCGGACGCCTTCACCCGCTATCTGGAGCCCATGGTGCTGGATGCGGCGCTGCAAGCGATCCAGGGCACCGGCCATCGGCCGGTGGTGTTGCCCTACCAGCCATCGGGGAAGGCGCAGCACGTGCACGGGTTCATGAAGGCCTTCCGGCGCAGCGCCACCCGCCTTGGCCGGCACCTCGCCGAGGTCTCCGCCACCGGGCGACCGGTGGTGGCCGTCGAGCCGAGCGTGGCGGTGGCCCTCGAAGAAGAGCATTCCCAAGGGGGTGGCACGGTACGCCATCTCCCCGAATGGCTGGCGGCACAGCCGCCCCTGCGGGGGTCGGCCCCGTCATCCGGGCCCGGCTACCGGCTGGCGCTGCACTGTACTGAGCAGACCGCCGAGCCCGCGAGCGCCGAGCACTGGCGGACCCTGTTCGCCCGCGCCGGGCTGGAGCTGGAGATCCTCTCCACCGGCTGCTGCGGGATGGCGGGCAGCTACGGACATCTTCGCGAGCACGAACACACCAGTACCTGGCTGTTCCGGCAGGGCTGGCAGCCCCACCTGGAGGCCGCGGATCCGCGGCCGGTCCTGGCGACGGGCTATTCCTGCCGGCATCAATCCCACAACGTGGCGGGCATCCGTCCCGCCCATCCCATCGAGATACTGGCGCGTCGCCTCGACGGCCAGTGGCAACCGCAACGGAGCGAAGGAGCGAGAGATGAGCAAGCCGCATAACCGCAGCCACCGGCTGGTCACCGCACTGCTGGCCGCCGCCACCCTGGGCCTGGCGAGCGTCGCCCACGCAGAGACAACCATCCGCCTCGGCTGGACCACCGCCGACAGCGAGGTCGATCCCTACGCCATCGCCGCGCACTACTTCGCCGAGGAGCTGGAGAACGAGGCCCCCGGCGAGTTCGACGTGAAGTTCTTCCCCAACCATCAGCTCGGCAATGACACCGAGATGCTGCAGGGCATGCAACTCGGCACCCTGGACGCCGGGGTGATCACCGGTACCCAGGTGGGCCAGCTGGACTCGGGCTTCCAGCTCAACGACCTGCCCTTCCTCTACGCCAACAACGCCCAGGCCCACGCGGTGCTGGACGGCGAGGTGGGCCAAGAGCTCCTGGACCGCCTCGCCTCCCAGGGCATCGTCGGGCTGGGCTTCCCGGAGGCGGGCTTCCGGCACGCCATTAACAACGTCCGCCCCATCCACGAGCCGGCGGATTTCGAGGGCGTGAAGCTGCGGGTGCAGCCCAGTGATCTGTTCATCGCGAGCTTCCGCGCCATCGGTGCCAACCCGGTACCCATGGCGTGGAGCGACGTCTTCACCGCCGTCCAGCAGGGCACCGTCGACGGCCTGGAGATCCCGCTGCCGGTGATCTACGCCAACAAGTACCCGGAGGTCACCGATTACCTCTCGCTGACCCGGCACACCTACAACGCCCTGGCCCTGCTGATGTCCAAGCAGACCTTCGACGCACTCAGCCCGGAGCTCCAGGAGGCGGTGCGCAGCGCGGCGGAGACGGCCATCGAGCGCCAGCGGGAGACGGTAGCGGGCAACAACGACGAGATCCTGGCCAACATTCGTGAGGCCGGCATGGAGGTGAACGACGTCGAGGACGTCGAGGCCTTCCGCGACCGCGTCAGCGGGGTCTACGAGGAATACCGCGACGCCATCGGCCCGGAGCTCCTGGACCGCGCCCTGGAGCAGGTCAGCGAGTAGCCATCGCCCGATGTACCGGCACCTAGATCGCGCGGACCGCTGGGTCGCCGGCGCCACCATCGTAGTCGGCGTGCTCAGCGCCGTGACGATGGTGGCGAGCCTGCTGCTCGGCGTCTTCTACCGCTATGTCCTCCAGGCCTCCCTGGCCTGGAGCGACGAGGCCGCGCAGCTCGCCTTCACCTGGACGGTATTCCTGTTCGCCAGTGTCCTGGTGCGGGAGATGGGCCACGTGCGGGTGTCCGTCCTCATCAGCCTCCTGCCCGCCGCCCTGGAGGAAGCACTGGAACGGGCGATCATGCTGCTGGTGCTCGCCTTCGGCGTGCTGCTGGCGTGGGTCGGCTGGCAGTTCATGGAGTTCACCGCCAACCAGGTATCGGCGGCCATGCGCTATCCGCTGTGGCTGCGTAACGCGGCGCTCCCCGCCGGGGGCGCGCTGATCGCACTCCACGCGGCCGTGCTGGTGCTGCGGCCGACGCCCTTGCGGGCCGCCGGCGGCGGAGGCGACGCAGATGGGTGACATCGGCACCGTCCTCGTCGTCGGGCTGTTTGCGCTGCTGTTGCTCGGTGTCCCCATCGCGGTGACCCTGGGGTTGCTGGCGGCGCTCGGCATCTGGCTCGCCGATCTCAACCCGCTGATCCTCGCCCAGCGGGTCATCGCGGGGAGCACGGTCAATAGTCTGCTGGCCATCCCCGGCTTTATCCTCGCCGGCGAGCTCATGAGCGCCGGCGGGCTGTCGCGACGGTTGGTACGGGTGGCCTCGGCCCTGGTAGGCCACCTGCCCGGCGGTCTTTCCATGTCCACCGTCGCCGCAGGCACCTTCTTCGGGGCCATCTCCGGCTCCGCCCCCGCCACCACCGCGGCGGTGGGATCGATCATGGTCGACGAGCTCGAGGAGCGCGGCTACCGGCGCGGCTACGCCGCGGCGCTCGCCACGGCGGTCGGCCCCCTCGGGCAGATGATCCCGCCGTCGATCCCCATGGTGATCTGGGGTGTGCTCGCCGAGGAATCCATCGCCCGGCTGTTCCTTGCCGGGGTGATCCCGGGACTGCTCGCCGCCGCCGGATTCTGTGTGGTGAGTGTCGTCTACGCCCGCCGTAACGGCATCGCCATGGAGGCCCGTGCCTCGGGACGGGAGATCCTGACGGCGCTACGCCAGGGCTTCTGGGCGCTGATGGCACCGGTGGTGATCCTCGGCGGCATCTACGGGGGCATCTTCACGCCCACCGAGGCGGCCATGGTGGGGGCGCTCTACAGCGCCGTCGTGGGCCTGCTCCTCTACCGGGACCTGGACTGGCGCGCCCTGCCCGGGATCCTGGTGCGCTCGATGCGCACCACGGCGGTGATCATGTTCATCATCGCCGTCGCCTATGCCTTCGCGTGGATCGTGGCCAGCGAGCAGATCCCCGCCCGGGTCACCGAGGCCTTGGTGGGGCTGACCGGCAACCCCATCCTGCTGCTGCTCATGCTCAACGTCATGCTGCTGGTGCTCGGTGCGGTGATGGACAACATCTCCGCCATGGTCATCCTGAGCGGGGTGCTCATGGGCGTGGGCGCGCAGATCGGCCTCGATCCCATCCAACTAGGCGCCATGGTGGTGATCAACTTCGCCGTCGGCATGGTCACGCCGCCGGTGGGGTATTCGATCTTCGTTGCCTCGAGCGTCAGCGGCCTGCGCATCGAGACGGTGGCCCGGCACCTGTGGCCATTCCTGCTAGTGCTGATCGCGGTAGTGGGCCTGATCGCCTACGTGCCGGCGGTGACGCTGTGGCTGCCCGGTCTTCTCGACTAGGATATCGGGGGGCACGCCCCTGGCACGGCATACGGGAGGGAGAGGGATGACCCGACAGCACCGCCGGCTGCCCGGCGAGGTGGCCAGCGTCCTCGAGCGCGAGATCCGCGGCGGGGACCATCCGCCAGGCACACGGCTGCCCACGGAGGCGGCCCTGGCCGGCCGCTTCGCGATCAGCCGCGCGGCGGTCCGGGAGGCCATCGCCGAGCTCCGCCGGGCGGGTCTGGTGACGACGCACCAGGGCCGTGGCACCTTCGTCGCCGAGCAGCTCCCGGAACGGCCGGTCTTTTCCCTGTCCAACGACACACTGGACCTGGAGGAGCTCCGCCACGTCTACGAGATCCGGCGGGAGGTGGAGGCCGGGGCTGCGGCCCTTGCCGCGTCCAATGCCGGCAGCGAGGACCTGTCGGCCATGCGCATCGCCGTCGAGGCGCTGGAGCGCTCCGTACACGAGGACCGCCCCGGCGCCCACCACGACCTCGCCTTCCACCAGGCCATCGCCGGTGCCACCGGCAACCGCTTCTTCCCCGAGTTCCTTTCTTTTTTCTATGCCCGCGTCGCCGAGTCCATCACCACCGCGCGCACCAACACCGCCCGGATCTCGGGGCGCTCGCGGACGGTGCAGGCCGAGCATCGCGCCGTGCTCGACGGCATCGTCGCCGGCGAGCCGGAGGAGGCACGGGCGGCCATGCGCGTGCATCTCACCAACGCCATGCGCCGGCTCGGCCTCGACCGCACCGCCACCGAGGAGGACATCGCATGACCACTCCCCCCGACATCCCCGGCCCCGATCCCCGAGTTCGGCCACCGGCGGAACCGCTGCCGGCCGGCGCCTGCGACACCCACGCCCACTTGTTCGGGCCCCAGGCGCAATACCCCTACCAGGCGGAGCGGAGCTACACGCCCCCCGATGCCAGCGAGGCCGACTACCGGCATCTACTGACCACGCTGGGGTTCCAGCGCGCAGTGCTGGTCCAACCCAGTGTCTACGGCACGGACAACCGGCGGATGCTGGATACCCTGGCCGCGAGCGCCCCGGATGACCCGATTCAGTGGCGGGGCGTCGCGGTGGTGGACCGGGACGTCCCCGATACGGAGCTCGAGCGCATGCACGCCCTCGGGGTCCGGGGGATCCGCATCAACCTGGTCTTTCGCGGCGGGATCCGTTTCGACGACGTCATGGCCCTGGCCGACCGCATCGCCCCCGCCGGCTGGCATATCCAGCTGCTCATCGACGTATCCCGCTTCGAGCGCCTGGGCGAGCGCCTCGCCGGCCTCCCGGTGCCCTTCGTCGTCGACCATATGGGCCACGTGCCCGCCGAGCGTGGCCCCGAGGATCCCGGTTTCCGGACGCTGGTCCGACTCCTCGCCGAGGGCCAGGGCTGGGTCAAGCTGACCGGCCCCAATCGGACCAGTGCCCTGGCCCGCCCCCCGTTCACGGACGTCGCGCCGTTCTTCCATGCCCTGCACGAGGCGCGGCCGGACCGGTGCCTGTTCGGCACCGACTGGCCCCACGTGCAACTGCCGGGACCGATGCCCAATGACGCCGAGCTGGTCGATGAGTTCCTGCACCTGGTGCCCGACCCGGCGGAGCGACGGGCGATACTGGTGGACAACCCGGCAAGGTTGTACGGTTTCCCGGAAACCCCGTAAGCGGAGGCAACATGGCGGAGACGCAGGCACCGGTGGCCATTGTCACCGGCGGCGCCAGGGGCATCGGCCGGGCCATCGCCCGGCGCCTGCTCGATGATGGCAGCCGTGTGGTCATCGCGGACCTGGATACCACCGCGGCGGAGGTCACCGCGCGGGAGCTGGCCGAGCACGGCGAGGTCGCCCACCTCATCGTGGATGTGGGCGATGAACCCGCCGTGGGACGGCTCCTCGACACCGTGGTCCACCGTTTCGGCCGCCTGGACGCCCTGGTCAACAACGCCGGTCACGGCGCCCCGGAGAGGCCGATCGCCGAGCAGGACGCTGCCGACTGGCATCGGGTCATCGCCACCAATCTCACCGGGGCCTATCTGTGCAGCCGCGCCGCCGCCCCGGCGCTGGCGGACTCCGGGGGCGCCATCGTCAATATCGCCTCCACCCGGGCGCTGCAGTCCGAGCCGAATACCGAGGCCTATGCGGCGAGCAAGGGGGGCATCCTGGCGCTCACCCATGCCCTGGCGGTGAGCCTGGGGCCGGCGGTTCGCGTCAATGCAGTCAGCCCCGGATGGATCGCCGTGGAGCAGTGGCAGCCGGACGGACGCCGGGAGAACCCGGCGCTGAGCGAGACCGACCACGCCCAGCATCCCGCCGGACGCGTGGGCCGCCCGGAAGACGTCGCCGCGATGGTGGCCTATCTCCTCGGCGACGAGGCGGGTTTCATCACCGGCCAGAATTTCGTCGTCGATGGCGGCATGACCCGACGCATGATCTACGAGGACTAAGGGGGAGGAACCATGGACCTTCAGCTAGAGGGCCGCACCGCGGTGGTGCTCGCCGCCAGTCGCGGCCTCGGCTTCGCCTGCGCCCGCGCCCTTGCCGCCGAAGGGGCGCGGGTGGTGTTGGCGGGACGCCACGAGGGGACCATTGCCGAGGCTGCCGAGCATATCCGGCGGGAGACCGGCGCGGAGGCGCTGGGCCAGGCGGCCGACATCACCCGCGCCGAGGACATCCATAACCTGTTCGGCACCGCCATCACCCATTTCGGCGGTATCGACAGCCTTATCCTCAACGCCGGCGGTCCACCGCCGGGGCGCTTCGACGACTTCGACGACGAGACCTGGCAGCAGGCCTTCGAGCTCAACCTGCTGAGCGCGGTGCGCAGCGTGCGCGCCGCGCTGCCGAGCCTGCGTGCCAGCGACGCCGGGCGTGTCGTCTCCATTGCCAGCTCCTCCATCCGCGAGCCCATCGACGGGCTGCTGCTGTCCAACGTCTTCCGCGCCGGACTGCTGGGGTTGACCAAGACCCTGGCGGCTGAGCTCGCCGGTGACGGCATCCTGGTCAACACCATCGGCCCCGGGCGCATCGACACCGAACGGGTCCGCGAGCTCGACGCCGCCCGCGCCGAACGCGAGCAGCGCTCGCTGGAGGCGGTGCGCGGGGAGAGCCTGTCCCGCATCCCCCTGGGGCGGCACGGGGAACCCGCGGAGCTGGCACGGGTCGTGGCGTTCCTGGCCTCGCCGGCCAACGGCTATGTCACCAGCCAGGCGTTGCTAGTGGACGGCGGCATGGTCCGCGCGCTGTAGCTGGCGGCGACGGGGTGGTACCCTGCCCGCCGTTGTCTCGGCACGGGCGTGGATGGTGCTTCAAGCCAGCGAGCTGCTGATCTCCCGGGGGGAGCGGATCCTCATCGACGGCCTGGACCTCGCTGTGGAACCCGGCGAGGTCCTGCTGGTCGCGGGGCCCAACGGCAGCGGCAAGACCACCCTGTTGCGCACCCTCGCCGGCCTGAGCCTGCCCGAGGAAGGCGTCGTACGCTGGAAGGGCACGGACATCCGCGGTGATGGCGGCGAGTTCCGCGCCGCGCTGATCTGGGTCGGTCACCAGCCCGGCATCAAGCTCGAGCTCAGCCCCCGGGAAAACCTCCGGGTGTTCTCCGCCCTGCACGGCGAGGCCACGATGGGCATCGACGCAGCGCTGGCGCGGATGGGGCTGGGTGAGCACCGGGATGTCCCCTGCCGGCACCTTTCCGCCGGCCAGCGGCGGCGGGTCCTGCTCGCACGGCTGCTCAGCGAACGCGCCGCCGCCTGGATCCTGGACGAGCCCTACACCGCTCTGGACCGCCGTGCCATCGAGGCCCTGGAGGCACGACTCGCGGAGCATGCCGCCGGCGGTGGTGTCACCGTGATGACCTCCCATCAGCCGGTGCTCCTCGAAGGGGTGGCGCTACGGCACCTGGAGCTGGACCATGGGTGAGGCACCGCTGGCCGCGGCCTTTACCGCGATACTCCGCCGGGATCTTGCACTGGCGCTGCGCGCGCCCGGGGAGATCGTCAACCCGGTGATCTTCTTCGTGATGATCGCCACACTGTTTCCCCTCGCCGTCAGCGCCGCCCCCGAGACGCTCCGTCAGATCGCCCCCGGCGTAATCTGGGTCGCCGCGTTGCTGGCCTCGCTGATCTCCATGGAGCCCCTGTTCCGCAGCGACTTCGAGGACGGATCCCTGGAACAGCTGGCGCTGGCGCCGCAGCCACTCGCCTGGCTGGTGCTCGCCAAGCTCGTTGCCCACTGGCTGATCACCGGGCTTCCGCTGGTGGTGTTCTCGCCGCTGCTGGCGCTGTTCATGCAGTATCCCTGGGCGGCACTGCCCCAGCTCATGGCCGGCCTCGCCCTGGGGACACCGGTGCTGGGGGCGCTGGGCGCCATCGGGTTGTCACTCACCGTCGGGGTCCGGCGCGGGGGGCTATTGCTGGCCTTGTTGGTGCTGCCGCTGTACGTGCCGGTGCTGATCTTCGGTGCCAGCTCCGCCGACGCCGCCGCCAGTGGCCTGCCGGTAAGCGGACAGCTCCAGCTCCTTGGGGCCATGGCGGCACTGGCGCTGACCCTCGCCCCGTTGGCGGCGGCCGCCGGGTTGCGGATCAGCCTGGACTGACCAGCTCAGAGCCGGCGGTCGATGACCAGCTCGGCGGGCTCATCGCCGCCCACTGGCACCGGTCCGGTCTCGCCCTGCAGGTCGCCGCTCTCCGCCTGCGCCCCGCCGGAGCGCGAGACCCGCGCCACCAGTTGGACCGAATCCACGTCGGCCAGCGTGCGGCCAGCCATGCCACCGGAGAGCTCGACGCGGGCGGGGAGCTGGCTCAAGGTAAGCCGCTGCACGGTCACCGGGGCCGGGGGACCTTCCGGATCCCGGGCGAAGACGAATACCGTCGTCTCCGGGGAAAGCCCCTCCGCGAGCCCGTCACCCACACGCACGTCCACTTGCACCCGGGCGGTGCCCGCCGCGGGCTGCCCCTGCTGGCTGTCGCCGCTGCCGCCCCCGAGGCGGGCGATGGCACCCTCGAGGCGTTGTGCCGACTCGCTGCCCTCCGGGAGCTCGGTGAGCAGCCGTTGCCAGAGGGCCCGAGCCCGCGCCGTATCCCCGGCCTGGGCGGCGGCGAGCCCGGCGAACCAGAGGGCGTCCGGATAGCCGGGGGCGATCTCTAGGGCCTGCTCCAGCAGCCGGCGGGGCTCACCGGTGAAGCCCCGTTCACCGGCCATGGCCAGTGCCCGCGCCCGGTCCACCAGCAGGGTCGGCTCCGCGCCGCCCGCGTCGATGGTTCGTCCCAGCACCCGTGCCGCGTCCGAGGGCCGTTCCATCACTAGGTAGGCCCGGGCCAGCATCCGGGCCGCCTCGGCATCCGTCGGGTTCTCCTCGGCGCGGCGCTCCAGGGCCGGCAGGTTCTCCTCGATAAAGGCCCGGCGCTCGGCCTCGGTATCCCCCGCCTCGGCCAGATCCGGCACCGGTTCCACCGGCGCCAGCACCGCCTCGGGATGGCCCCAGACCAGATAGACCCCCAACGCCACCGCCGGCACCAGCGCCCCGGCGAGCCAGGCCATCCACCGTCCGCCGCCCGCCGTATGGGTCTTCTCCCCGGGCGCGGAGGCGCCCTCCAGGATCTGACGCTCCAACTCCTCACGGGCCTCGCGGTACTCCGCCTCGGTGATGTTGCCCGACTCCCGGTCGGCGTCCAGCTCCACGAAACGCGCGCGATGCGCGGCCAGGATCGCCTGGCGCTCGTCCAGGGCCTCGGCGCGGCGGCGGCGCAGCAGCGGCGGCAACACAAAGGCAAGGGCCAGTGCCATCGCTGCCAGGATGGCAAGGGTGTAGATCACCTGGGTCATGCCCGGTCTCCGGTATCGCGATGGCCGTCTTCACGGAGCAGCCGCTCGGCACGGCGGTGCTCCTCTGCCGAGAGCGCCGGCTCCGGCCGTCGGCCGCGTACACGACGGATGGCGAACAGTAGGGCGAACACGGCCACGGCGATGAGCGCGAACGGCCCGAACCACAGCAGCCAGGTACGCTGGTCCACCGGCGGGCGGTAGAGGACGAAATCCCCGTAGCGGGCCGTCATGTACTCGATCACCCCCTCCTCGCCACGACCCTCGCGGACCAGCTCTTGGACCTTGGCGCGCATGTCCTTGGCGAGGTCCGCATTGGACTCGGCGATACTCTGGCCCTGGCACACCAGGCAGCGCAGGTGATTGATCAGCTGCGTGTACTGCGCCCGCTGCTCCTCGCTCTCGAACTCATATACCGTGCCCGCGGCCCCGGCCACCGTCGCCCAGGCCAGCGCTGCGGCCAACAACAGCCATCTCATGCCTCGCCTCCGTCGCGCAGTCGGCGGATGCGGGGCAGGATCTCCTCGTTGAGATCCTGCTGGCTGATGGCGCCGATATGCTTGTAGTCGATGCGGCCGTCGGCATCGAGGATGAACGTTTCGGGCACCCCGTAGACCCCCCACTCCATGCCGATATCACCGGAGAGATCGTGGACACTCGCGGTATAGGGGTTGCCGAAGCGCTCCAGCCAGCCCAGGGCGTCGGCACGCTCGTCCTTGTAGTTGATCCCGTAGACCGGGATACCCCGATCTGACAGCGCGGAGATATACGCGTGTTCATCGCGGCAGGCGGCGCACCAGCTCGCCCAGACATTGACCAGGGCCACCTCGCCACGCACGTCGGCGAGACGCAGCCGGCCCTCCGGCTCGAACAGCCGGGGACCGCCCAACTCCGGCGCGGGCTTACCTACCAGTGGTGAAGGCACCTCGCCGCGGGTATCCACCCGCTGTAGCGCCATCGCCAGCACCGCCGCCAGGGCTGCAAACACCGCCACGGGGATCAGGAAGCGCTTCATGCCGGTGCCTCACCGCCGGAGACGGCCGCCGCGCGCTCCCGGGCGAGCAGCCGGCGATAGCGCGGATCCGTGGCCCCGAGCAGGCCACCAATGGCCATAATCAGGGCCCCGCCCCAGATCCAGCGCAGTAGCGGCTTGTACTGGACGCGAAGGGTCCAGCTGCCGTCGGGCCTGGCCTCACCGAGGGCAACGAACAGGTCGCGGGTGAAGCCCGCGTCGATCCCCGCCTCGGTCATGACATTGCGCTGGACGAGATAGCGGCGCTTCTGCGGATACAGGGTAGCCACCGTCTCGCCGTCGCGGCGGATGGTCACCTCGCCCTCCTGCGCGGTGTAGTTGGGCCCCTGCACTTGGCGTACGCCATTGAGCTGCCAGACATAGCCGGCGGCCTCGTAGGACTCGCCCGGGGCCAGTCTGAGATCACCCTGCCAGTCGAAATTGCCGACACCGGTGCCGCCAATCACGAACACCGCCACCCCGACATGGGCCATGGTCATGCCCCAGAACCCGCGGGGGATGGCGCGCAGGGCCCGCAGCGGCTCGCGGCGGCCGCGCACCCGCTCGAAGACGGCCTGCGCCGAGGTCCAGAGGATCCAGATGGCCAGGGCGATCCCCAGCACACCGAAGGGATGCAGCCCGGCGAGCCACCAGGCGGCACCGATGCCCGCCACCACAGCGGCCAGCGCGCCCCAGCACAGGGTACGCAGCAACGGGCCGGCGGCGTGGCGCTTCCAGCGGATGAGCACGCCCACGCCAAGGAGGGCGAACAACGGCAGCATCAACGGGATGAACACGGCGTTAAAATACGGCGGACCCACGGAGATCTTGCCGAGCCCCAGGGCGTCGGTGGCGAGGGGGTACAGCGTGCCCGCCAGGACCGTGGCCGCCGCCACCGTCAGCACCGCATTGTTGAGCAGCAGCAGGGTCTCCCGGGAGAGCAGGTCGAAGCGCCCGCCCCCCGCGAGCCGGGGCGCCCGCCAGGCGTAGATCCCCAGCGAGGCCCCCACCACAACGATCAGCAAGGCCAGGATGAACAGTCCACGCTGGGGGTCAGTGGCGAAGGCGTGTACCGAGTTAAGCACCCCGGAGCGCACCAGGAAGGTCCCGAGCAGCGATAGCGAGAAGGCGAAGATCGCCAGCAGCACCGTCCAGCTCCGGAAGGCCCCGCGCTTCTCGGTCACGGCCAGGGAGTGGATCAGTGCCGTGCCCACCAGCCAGGGCATGAACGAGGCGTTCTCCACCGGATCCCAGAACCACCAGCCGCCCCAACCGAGCTCGTAGTAGGCCCACCAGCTGCCCAGCGTGATGCCGAGGGTCAGGAAGATCCACGCGGTGGTGGTCCAGGGCCGCGCCCAACGCGCCCAGGCCGCATCAAGCCGACCCCCGAGGAGGGCGGCGATGGCGAAGGCGAAGGCAACCGCGAAACCCACATAGCCCATGTACAGCAGCGGCGGGTGGAAGATCAGGCCCGGATCCTGGAGCAGGGGGTTGAGGTCACGGCCGTCTGCGGCCGGCGGCAGCATCCGCGTGAAGGGATTGGAGGTGGCGATGGTGAAGAGCAGGAAACCGAAGCTCACCGCGCCGAGCACGCCGAGCACGCGGGCGGTGAAGGCCAGGGGCAGCTCGCGGCTGAACGCCGCCACCGCCACCGTCCAGCCGCCCAGGGTCGCCGCCCACAACAACAGCGAGCCCTCATGGGAGCCCCACACCGCGGAGAGGCGGTAGTACCAGGGCAGGGCACTATTCGAGTTGTTGGCCACGTACTCCACGGAGAAATCGTTGGCGTAGAACGCCCAACTCAGTGCCGCGAAGGCGAGCAGCAGGAACACGAACTGCCCCGCCGCCATGGGCCGGGCCGCCGCCATCCAGGCCACGCGGCCGCGCGCGGCACCGGCGAGGGGCACCACCGTCTGCGCGAGCGCCAGCGCCAGCGCCAGCGCAAGGGCGAACTGACCGAGCTCCGGGATCATCCGCCACCCCCCTCCACCGACTGGGCCGCCTTCGCCGCGGCCATCGCGTCCGCCACTTCCGGCGGCATGTAGTTCTCGTCGTGCTTGGCGAGGACCTCATCGGCGGTGAATGCGCCGTTGCCGTCGAGCCGCCCGCGCACGACTACGCCCTGACCCTCCCGGAAGAGATCCGGCAGCACGCCTTCATAACGTACCGGTATGGCCACCGCGCCATCGGTCACCTCGAAGCGCACCTCCACGCCGTCGCCGTGGGCGACGCTGTCATCGGCGACCATCCCCCCCATGCGGAAGGGGTAATCCACCGGCGCCTCACCGGCGGCCACCTCGCTCGGCGGATAGAAATAGAGCATGTTCTCGCTGAACGCCGAGAGCATCAGGGCCGCGGCCACACCGACGCCCGCCAGCAACAGCCCCACCAGGGACAGACGTTTCTTTCGTGCCGGGGTCATTGCCGTTTCCTCCTCGCCAGCCGCCGCACGATGGACCGTCGTCGCTGCAGCGGGATCCACCAGTTGGCGACCAACACCGCCGCCGTCAGCAGGTACGACGGCCACACATAGGCGGCATAGCCGCCCATCTCCAGAAACTCCCTCATCCCCCCTCCTCGGCGATCACCTGCTCCACCCAGCGGCTGCGGCGCTCCCGCTCCAGGAGCTCACAGCGTGCCCGCAGCAGCCAGACGGCCGCGAAATACGTCATAAATGCGAACGCCATCACCAGCAGCGGGACGAGCATGGACAGCTCGATCGCCGGCGCGTCGAAACGTGTCACGGTGGGCCCTTGGTGGAGGGTGTTCCACCACTCCACGGAGAAATGGATGATGGGAATGTTGACCACCCCCACCAGCGCCAGGATCGCCGAGGCCCGGGCCGCCTGGCGCGGCTCCTCGATGGCCGCGTTCAACGCGATAAAACCCAGGTACAGGAACAGCAGGATGAGCTCGGAGGTCAGCCGCGCATCCCACACCCACCAGGTCCCCCACATGGGCTTGCCCCACAGCGAGCCGGTGACCAACGCGAGGAAGGTAAACCAGGCACCTAGCGGGGCGGCCGCCCGGGCCATGACCTCGGCAACCTTCATCCGCCAGACCAGGCCGATAGCTGCAGACACGGCCATGACCACGTAGACCATCATGGACATCCATGCGGCCGGCACGTGAATGAAGATGATCCGATAGCTCTCACCCTGCTGGTAGTCCGGCGGAGCGAGCACCAGCCCCTGGTAGAGCCCCCAGGCGAAGAGCAATGCGCTGAGCGCGCCGAGCCAGCGTGCCCATCGGCCCGCTATGCCGTAGAAATGGGGCGGCGAGCCCAGCCGATGAAACCATGTCCACATGGGTAAATCTTTTCGGGAGCCGGCGATTGTCAACCGCCAATTGTGCATTGCACGCATCCTGCTGTCGATCGGCGGCCAAGGTGCCGGAGGCCTCCTGGGTAAGTGACTGCACGGCGCCCCACGGGGTTCCCAACCGTAGTCACCACCAGGCCCGGGTGACTTTCAACTTCCCGGCACAATACCTGTGCCTGATTTCCCGTTTTCAGTTCGGGGTCGGACCGTTATCATTCATACCATCGTAACGGCGCAGGCCGTTACCACCGACTCTCCTCCTCTTGGCCGGCCTTTACAGGTCGGCTTTTTTTTGTCCGCACGCCGCGGCCGGCTATCCCACCAGTACGACATCGTCCGGCAGGCTCACCTCCATGGTAATCGGGAGATGATCTGACAGCGGATAATCGAGCACCTCGGCGGCGCGCACCCGCAGGGTCGAGGAAACCAGGATGTGGTCGATGTTCCGACGGGGCCGCCAACTCGGATACGTCAGCAGGTCGTGCAATGGTTCCCGCAGGTCGGTGTGGTCCCGCAGCAGCCGCAGCTCGCGGCTGTCGGAGAGGCAATTGAGGTCGCCCATGATCACCGTGTGGCGGTTACGGTTGACCAGCTCCGCGATGTAGGCGAGCTGGCGCAGGCGGGTGCGCCGGCCCAGCGCCAGGTGCACCAGGATCACGTCGAGGCTCTCCGCCGGGCCGCCGAAGCGCAGTACCAGGGCGCCACGGCCGGGGATCATCCCGGGGAGCTTGTGCTCGCGTACCTCCAAGGGCCGATAGCGGGAAAGCACGCCGTTGCTGTGCCGGGCGATCTGGCCGATGCGCCGATTGGTCTGGAAATGCCAGTAGGGGAAATCGGCACACTCCGCCAGGTAGGCCGTCTGGTTGACGAACCCGCTGCGCAGGCTACCGGCGTCGATCTCCTGAAGGCCGACGATGTCGAAGCCGCGGATGATCCCGCCGATCCGCTCCAGGTTGTCCGCCCGGGAGCCGTGGGGCAGGACATGGCGCCAGCCCCGGGTGAGGTAATGGTGATAGTAGCGGGTTTCGATCCCCGTCTGGATGTTGTAGCTCATCAGCCGCAACACCCCGCCCGCCCGAGGCTCACCCTGCCGGCGGGGGGGCGGTGCGGCGGCTACATCGGGGCCGTTCAATCCGCTTCCTGCTCCTGCTCCACCAGGTAACCGGCCACGTCCAGCATCCCGTGCTGGCCGCCGGCCTCGCGGACGTCGATGACGTAGCGCCCCGCCACCGCCAGGGTGGGCGTGCCCTGAATGCCGTAGTCCCGCGCCAGGCGTTCGGCACGACGCATCTTCATGGTGACCGCGAAGGAGTCGAAGGCGTCCAGGGCGGCCTGCTCGTCGGCGCCGTGATCGGCGAGGAAGGCGGCGATGGCGGCGCGGTCACTGAAACGCCGCCCCTCCTCGTGGACGGCCCGAAACAGCGCGCCGTGGGCCTCGCCGAGCACATCCAAGGCCTCCGCCACGTAATACGCCTCCGCCAACAGCCGCCAGGAATCGCGGCCGAAGGTCACGGGGACATGCTCGACGGACACCGCCTGGCCCATCTCCTCCTGCCAGTCGGCGAGCAGCGGATGGAAGTCATGGCAATGGGGGCAACCGTAGGAGAAGAACTCGCGGACCTGCACGGCATCACCAGCATCCACCGGCTGCGGCTCGGAGAGCACTCGGTATTCCCGGCCCGCCTCGGGGGCCGCCAGCGCCGCGGCAGGAATCGCCAGTGCCAGCAAAAGCACGAACCAACGCATCATCAATGACCCCTGTCTGTTGTTGGTCGATGGATTACGGAAGACCACGCCACGTTGGCCGCGGTTCCCGGCATCCCGATGGATCCTGTGCCAGCACTACATGGGCGTCAATGAAAAAAGGGCGGTGCAGGACCGCCCCTTTCAGCGATAGCGTGCCGGTCCCGCGAGCTACTCGACGCCCTCGAGATACAGGCCGTAGGCGAACGAGGCCACGGCCTCGATCTCCTCGTCCGTAAGCTCGGCGGCGATACCGTTCATGATCTGCGCGTTCTGATAGCCGCTGCGCTCGCCGTCGCGATAGGCACGCAGTTGCATGGCCAGGTAGGTCGCCTTCTGCCCGCTGATCTTGGGGTAACCGGCCCCCTTCATGCCATCGCCCGCCGGGCCGTGGCAGCCAGCGCACGAGGGGACGTCCCGCTCGGGGATGCCCCCGCGCCAGAGCTGCTCGCCGAGCTCGACGGCTTCCTCACTGGTCTCGCCCACCTCCATCTGCCCGCCGGCATAGTAGGCTGCGAGGTCCTGCATGTCCTGGTCCGAGAGGTTCGCCACCTGCCCCGCCATCAGGGCGTTCTCGCGGGTGCCGTCCTTGAAGTGCCGGAGCTGCTCGTAGAGATACTCCTCATGCTGCCCGGCGAGGTTCGGCCACTCGGGGTTGCCGCTGTTGCCGTCCGCTCCGTGACAGGCCACACAGGGCTGGGACTTGCTCTCGCCCGCCTGCGGATCCCCCTCCGCCTGGGCGATGCCGGCCACCATGAACGGCAAGGCGGCCAACACGGCTAGCAACCGGCGTGTCATCATGATGCGGTGTTCTCCTGTACCGGCTGGGCTCGTCGGTGTGCAAGGCAGGGCAATTTATACCAGCCGCCCCTTGGGGGGTCAATTTGACACGGTTGGCGCTCGGTGCATTGCGCTGTCACAATTACAGCCTCCCGATCCGCCGGACGAGCGCCCGTGAACCCGCTCTATCACAAGGCCCGATTCCTGCTAAGCGCCCCGGATATCACCCACCTACCCCCGGACACAGGCGCGGAGGTGGCGTTCGCGGGGCGATCCAACGCGGGGAAATCCAGCGCCATCAATGCACTGACCGGCCAGAAATCCCTCGCGCGCATCAGCAAGACCCCGGGGCGGACCCAGGCCATCAATGTCTTTCCCCTCGACGAGGAGCGCCGCCTCATCGACCTACCGGGCTACGGCTATGCCAAGGTCCCTGAGCGGATCCGCGCCCACTGGCGCCAGGCCCTGCCGCGCTATCTCGCCGAACGCGAGAGCCTTCGGGGGCTGGTGATCATTATGGACGTGCGCCGGCCACTCACCGAGCAGGACGCCCAGATGCTGGAGTGGTGCACACACGCCGGGCTATCGGTCCATGTCCTGCTGACCAAGGCGGACAAGCTCAAGCGCGGCCCCGCGCTGAACGCGCTGCAGCGGCTGCGCGCCCGCCTCGACGCGGAATACCCGGCTACCACCGCGCAGCTGTTCTCCGCCAGCCATGGCACCGGCATTGACGAGATTCACCGCAAGCTCGATGAATGGCTGGAGGTGGCAGGGCACGCCGGATAGACGCCTATAAAAATGCCCCGAGTCCCATGGGGGATGGCGACTCGGGGCAAGCGACCCGGACTTGGGGGCAGGACCGGGCCGTTGGCCTCACGCCGCCCAAGCGGGCGCTACGTGAGTCGCGCCGGGCACTGGCGCACCTATAATGACAGCACAGCTGCGCGGTGGTTCCAGCGCGTTCCGGAGCTGATGGCCACCGTTCATCGGATCCCTAGTGCGCCGCCTCCCAGTTCCCGCCGACACCGACATCCACCTCCAGGGGTACGTCGAGCTCGGCCGCCTCGCGCATGAACGCGCTCACCCGGTCGGCGAGCTCGTCGACCTTGGCGGCGGGGACCTCGAAAACCAGCTCGTCGTGCACCTGCATGACCATGTAGCAGTCCGGGTGCTCGGCGGCGAGCCAGCCGTCCACCGCCACCATGGCCCGCTTGATGATATCCGCGGCACTACCCTGCATGGGCGCGTTGATGGCGGTGCGCTCGGCATACTGGCGACGCTGGCCGTTACGGCTGCGGATCTCCGGCAGGTACAGCCGCCGGCCGTAGACCGTCTCCACGTAGCCCTGCTCGCGGGCCTGCTCCCGGGTGGCGTCCATGAATGCCCGCACCCCCGGGTAGCGCTCGAAGTAGCGATCCACGTAGGCCTGGGCCTCGCCACGCTCGATGCCGAGCTGGCGCGCGAGCCCATAGGCGGACATGCCGTAGATCAGGCCGAAGTTGATGGCCTTGGCGGCGCGGCGCTGCTCGTCGCTGACCGCCCCCAGCGAGGCCCCGAACACCTCCGCGGCGGTGGCCCGGTGGATGTCCTCGCCCCGGGAGAAGGCATCACGAAGACCGGCATCACCGGAGAGATGGGCCATGATCCGCAGCTCCACCTGGGAATAGTCCGCGGCCATCAGCCGACAGCCCTCCCGTGGGATGAACGCCCGGCGGATACGTCGCCCCTCGGGGGTGCGCACGGGGATGTTCTGCAGGTTCGGATCCGAGGAGGACAGCCGCCCGGTGGCCGCCACCGCCTGGTGGAAGGAGGTGTGCACCCGGCCCGTGCCCGGATGGATCAGCCGCGGGAGCTTGTCGGTGTAGGTGGACTTCAACTTGGCCAACCCGCGGTGGGCGAGGATCAGCCGCGGGAGCTCGTGGCCGCGGGCAGCGAGCTCCTCGAGCACGGACTCCGCAGTGGAGGGCTGGCCCTTGGGCGTTTTCTGCAGCACCGGCAGGCCCTGGCGCTCGAAGAGGATTTCCTGGATCTGCTTGGGCGAGGAGAGGTTGAAAGGCCCTCCGGCAGCCTCGTGGGCCTGCCCCTCGAGGCGATCCATCTCCGCGGCGAGCTCCTCGCTCTGCTCGGCGAGCAGCGCCTCGTCGATGCGCACGCCGGTGCGCTCCATCCGCGAGAGCACCGGTACCAGCGGCATCTCGATCTCGCGGAATACCCGCGCCGGACCCGCCAGCGCCTCGAGCCGCGGCCACAGCACCTCGTGCAGGCGCAGGGTGACGTCGGCGTCCTCGGCGGCGTAGGCGCAGGCGCGTTCCAACGCCACCTGGTCGAAGGTGACCTGCTTCGCGCCCTTGCCGGCCACCTCCTCGAAGGTGATGGTGCGGTGACCGAGGTAGCGCATGGCCAAGGAATCCATGTCGTGGCGAGTGGCGGTCGCATCCAGGCAGTAGGACTCCAGCATGGTGTCGAAGGCCACCCCGCGCAGGGTGATGCCGTGGCGGGCGAGCACCGTCATGTCGTACTTGAGGTTCTGACCCACCTTGGCGCGCTCCGGCGCCTCCAGCACAGGGCGCAGCCGCTCGAGTACCCGTTCGCGGTCGAGCTGTGCCGGCACGTCCTCGCCGACATGGGCGACGGGGATATAACAGGCCGCACCGACGTTGTCAGCGAGGCAGACACCGACGATGGCCGCATCCATGTAGGCGAGGCTGTCCGTCTCCAGGTCCACGGCGAAGCATTCCGCCGACTCCACCCGCCCCACCCAGCGCTCCAGGGCCGCCTCGTCGAGCACGCATTCGTAGTCCGCGCTGTCCTCGGCCGCCGCCGGCGCCGGGTCGTCCCCGCCCTCGTCCAATTCCTGCAGCCACTTCGAGAACTCATAGCGCCGGTAGAGCTCGGCGAGGTGCTCGCGCCGGGGCGTCTCCCGGCGGATCTCGGCGGGCTCCGGGGCCAGGTCCAGGTCGCAGCGGATGGTGGCCAGATCCCGGGAGAGGAAGGCCTGCTCACGATGGGCCTCCAGCTTGGCACCGAGGGATTTCGCCCCGCGTACCGCCACCTCGGCGACCTCGTCGAGGCGCGCGTAGAGCGCGTCCAGATCACCGAAATGGCGCAGCAATGCCACCGCGGTCTTCGGCCCGACACCGGGCACGCCGGGGATGTTGTCGGAGGTATCGCCCACCAGGGCCAGGTAGTCGATGATCTGGCCCGGCTCGACGCCGAACTTCTCCCGCACCCCCTGCGGGTCCAGTACCGTGCCGGACATGGTGTTGAGCAGGGTCACGGAGTCGTTGACCAACTGCGCCATGTCCTTGTCGCCGGTGGAGACCAGCAGCCGCCCGCCCTCGCGGCTCACCCGCCGGGCCAGGGTGCCGATGACGTCGTCGGCCTCCACCCCCTCGATCTCTATGACCGGCAGCCCCAGGGCCTCGACGATCTCCACCAGCGGCGCCCGCTGCTCGCGCAGCTCCTCCGGCATGGGCGGCCGATTGGCTTTGTACTCGGCGAACAGCTCATCACGGAAGGTCCGGCCGGGGGCATCGAATACCACGCCGATGTGGCTCGGCTCGTATTTCTCGAGGAGCTTGCGCAGCATGTTCACCACGCCGTAGATGGCGCCGGTGGGCCGGCCGTCCGCCGTGGACAGCGGCGGCAGGGCATGGAAGGCACGATAGAGGTAGGACGATCCATCGACCAGGATCAGGGCATCGGGCTCGCTCATGGGTGTTTCCGTCGCAGGGCCTCGGCGGCATGGCCATATGGTACAAGAGCGCCCCCGGGGTTACAGTGAGGCCGTGAGGCCATGGCCCCCAACAGCGCCGGGAGGGAGGAAGTTGACGCATAAGCGCCGGGACATCTTCGATCATCGCGAGCGCACGCCGGTCAATGACACGGTCATGACCCGGGAGTCCTGGAAGATCTTCCAGATCATGGCGGAGTTCGTGGAGGGCTTCGAGCGCCTCGCCCGGATCAAGCCCTCGGTGAGCATGTTCGGCTCCGCGCGCACGCCGCCGGATCACCCACGCTACCGCCTCGCCGAGGAGATCGCCCATGCCCTCTCCGATGCGGGGTTTTCGGTGGTCAGTGGCGGCGGCCCGGGCATCATGGAGGCGGCGAACAAGGGGGCCTTCGCCGGCAAATCGCCGAGCATCGGGCTGAATATCCAGCTCCCCCATGAACAGGCGGGCAATCCATACCAGGATATATCGCTGAATTTCCGGCATTTCTTTTCCCGGAAGGTGATGTTCGTCAAGTACGCCTCGGCCTACGTGGTCCTGCCCGGCGGCTTCGGAACGCTGGATGAGCTCGCCGAGATCCTGACCCTGGTGCAGACGGGCAAGACGCGGCGCATCCCGATCATCCTGGTCTGCGCGGACTACTGGCAGGGCTTCGTGGACTGGCTGGAAGGCACCCTGGTTACGGAAGGCACCATCGACGCCGAGGACCTCTCCCTGTTCCGCATCATCGATGAGCCCCAGGCCGTGGTGGACGCCATCTTCGATCACTACGAGAACCGCGGCTTCGAGCCCTCGCGCGCCGAGGCCGACATACTGCTGGACCTGTGACCATGCCGAGAACCGCTGCCGCGCTTGTGCTGACCCTGCTGCTCGCCACCGCCCCCGCAACGGCCCAGGACGGCGAGGGCGAACCGCCCGAGGTGCCGCCACCGCCCCCTGAAGAGCTCACCCGGGGCGAGCCCATTGAGCCGGCGGTGGAGATCATCTCCCGACCCTGGGCGGAGATCCGCGAGTACAGTATCAATGGGCAGGTGTACGCGGTGCGCATCGATCCGCGCGGTGCACCGGCGTACTACCTGTACGACTCCGACGGCGACGGCCAGCTGGACAACCGCCATCCCACCAACCTCGACGCGCCGGACATCCATCAGTGGGAGCTGTTCCGCTGGTAGGCTGCTGCGCTGCGACTTGACGCTGTGGGGGCCGATCGCTAGCGTTTGCCGCGGAAATCCGTGGTCCGACCACGGCAGCCACCGGGGCAACCGGCGCGCGATCCGCGCCGGGGCGATCAGGTCAGGGACAATTACAAGAGGCGGGGCCTTCCCAACCGGAACGCCCGCCCACAGGGAGCCTTAATGCGGTTTCTTCTGAGATTGGCCGGGGGGATCGACCGCCTGAACATGTGGATCGGCAAGGCGGTCTATTGGCTGGCCCTGCTCATGATCCTGTTCGGCGTCTACAACGCCACCGTACGTTATCTTGGATCGTTCATCGGGCAGAATCTCTCCTCCAATGCGTACTTGGAGGCGCAGTGGTACCTGTTCGGCATTATCTTCCTGCTAGGCGCCGCCTACACCCTCCGCACCGACGGCCACGTCCGCGTGGATGTGCTCTACGGGCGGCTGTCCCCGCGCGGCCAGGCCTGGGTGGACCTGGCCGGCTCGATACTTTTCCTGGTGCCGTTCTGCTTCATCGTGCTGTGGCTCTCGGTGCAATGGGCGGCCTTCTCTTGGCAGACCCTCGAGACCTCGGGCAATCCCGGCGGGCTGCCCCGCTATCCCATTAAGACCGTGGTGCCGGTGGCCTTTGCCCTGCTCCTGCTCCAGGGGGTCTCCCAGGCGATCAAGTCGGCGGCCGTACTCACCGGTGACCGGCGGCCGGACGCCGATGGCGGCGGGGAGGGCTTCGGGAAGGTGGACACGCCATGATGATGGAGCACTACGCGGGGCTGATGTTCCTCGCGGCACTGGTATTCATCTTCTCGGGCTACCCGGTGGCCTTCGCCCTCGCCGGCGCCGCCATCGCCTTCATCCCCATCGGCTTCGGCATCGACGCCTTCGGCCCCAACCTCCTGTCCGCCCTCCCCCAGGGGGTGTACTCCATCATGGAGAACTATACCCTGCTGGCGGTCCCCTACTTCATCTTCATGGGGACCATGCTGGAGCGCTCCGGGCTCGCCGAGGATCTACTAAAGACCATGGGCCAGGTATTTGGCCCCGTGCGTGGCGGGCTCGCGCTGTCGGTGATCGTCGTCGGCACGCTCCTCGCCGCGGCTACTGGCGTGGTCGGCGCCACGGTGGTGGCCATGGGGTTGATCTCGCTGCCGGTGATGCTCCGCTATGGCTATTCCCGAAGCCTGACCACGGGGGTGATCGCCGCCTCCGGCACCCTGGGCCAGGTCATACCGCCGAGCGTGGTGCTCATCGTGCTCGCCGATCAGATCGGGGTTTCCGTCGGCGACATGTTCCGCGGCTCGTTGCTCCCGGGCATCGCCCTGGCCAGCATGTACGCGCTCTATGCCGGCGGTGTGGCCCTGTTCCGGCCCTCGGCGGCACCAGCCCTGCCCCCGGAGGAACGGCCCTCGAACATCCCGGCGCTCCTCGGCCGCGTGGTCTTGGTGATGATCCCCCCGTTGGTGCTCATCGTGGTGGTGCTCGGCACCATCTTCGCCGGCATCGCCACCCCCACCGAGGCAGGCGCCTTCGGTGCCGTGGGGGCGATGATACTGGCGGCGGTGAACCGGCGGCTGACGCTACGGGCACTCACGGGCACCCTCGAGGCCACCACCAAGCTTACTGCCATGGTGCTCTTCATCCTGGTGGGCTCGCGGGCCTTTAGCCTGATCTTCCGCGGTTTCTACGGCGATCTCTGGATCGAGGACATGCTCACCAACCTGCCCGGTGGCGAGATCGGCTTCCTGATCATCGCCAACCTGGTGGTCTTCGGGCTGGGCTTTTTCATCGACTTCTTCGAGATCGCCTTCATCGTCCTCCCGCTGCTGGTGCCAGCCGCGGCGATGCTCGACATCGATCTGGTCTGGTTCGGCGTAATCATCGCCATGAACCTGCAGACCTCGTTCTTGACACCGCCGTTCGGCTTCTCGCTGTTCTACCTGCGCGGCGTGACACCGGCGACCGTGCAGACCACGGAGATCTACAAGGGCGTGATCCCGTTCATCCTGATACAGATCTTCGCCCTGACCCTGGTGATCGTGTATCCACCGCTGGTTACCTGGCTGGTACCCACTAGCGGCTACTAAGGACCCATGTTGGCACAATCGAGACTACACAACCCTGATGAGGAGAGCAGCCATGAAACGTCGTGATTTCGTCAAGTCCGCTGGTGTGGGCGCGGTGGCCGGTGCCGCCGCCGTCGGTGCACCGTACGTCCACGCCCAGGGCCCGCGGCTACGCTGGCGAATGGTCACCAGCTGGCCCACCAGCCTGGAGACCCTGTACGGCGGTGCCGAGGACTTCGCCGAGCGCCTGTCCATCCTCACCGACGGGCGCTTCGACGTCCGCGTCTATCCCGCCGGCGAGTTGGTGGGCGGACTCGAGGTGCTGGATGCCTGCCAGGCCGGCACCGCGGAGATGGGCCACACGGCCTCCTACTACTACGTGGGCAAGGAACCGACCATCGCCATCGACACCGCCATCCCCTTCGGCATGACCACGCGCATGCAGAACGCCTGGATGTACTACGGCGGCGGCAACGAGCTCCTCAACCAGGAGGTGTTCTCGAACTTCAACGTGCTGGCCTTCCCCGGCGGCAACACCACCACCCAGATGGGCGGTTGGTTCCGCGAGCCCGTCGAGGGGCTCGATGACCTCAAGGGCCTGAAGATGCGCATCCCGGGCTTCGGCGGCGAGATCATGTCCGAGCTCGGCGTGAACGTGCAGACCCTGGCCGCCGCCGAGATCTATCCCGCGCTGGAGCGCGGCGTCATCGACGCCACGGAATTCGTCGGCCCCTACGACGACGAGCGCCTGGGCTTCTGGCAGGTAGCGAAGAACTACTACTACCCGTCCTGGTGGGAGCCGAGCGCCATGTTCTCGATCTACGTGAACAAGGACGCCTACGACAAGCTCCCCGATCAGTACAAGGAGGCCATCCGGATCGCCGCCGCGGACTCCAACGTGCGCATGATCGCACATTACGACTACCTCAACCCCATCGCCGTGGACAAGCTCCTGGAGCGGGGCGTGACCCTGCGCCGGTTCAGCGACGACATCATGTCGGCCGCCCAGACGACGGCCTTCGAGATGTACGAGGACATGGCTGCCGAGAACAAGACCTGGGAGAAGGTCTACCGGCACTGGAAGAAGTTCCGCGACAGCCAGTACGCCTGGCACGGCACCAACGAGCTCGCCTACGCGGACTTCGCCCTTCCCCGCGTGGATACCGAAAAGGTGGGCGCCTCCCGCAACGAGGGCTGAGCCCCGCCTAGCCGACCGAGCCCCCACCCTGGCCGGGTCGGGGGCTCGTCTATCATCCCCTGGCAACGCTTCCTGTCTACCGTTTCTACGATTTCTGTGGTCAATTTTCTGCCTCAGTTGTCGACAAAGCGGCCCGCGTGTTCTTCAATTGGCGGAAAGCATCGCACCGGCCAGCGACCGTAGCGCGTTGCCGATGGCATGACGATTGCTGCCAGGACCCGGGGTATACCGGGACATGTCAACAGGCCCCGAAAAAACCGGCACACTATCGGTCGGGCCGCACCGGCGGCGGGCAGCATGCACCGTGACGGGGCTAGGACGGGGCCAGTACCAGCAGCACCTCGAAGGGGGAGAGGCCGAGCATGCGAGAAAGGGCCAGTGACGCCGGGGATCCACCACCGATCCCCCGCCTCGAGCTCACCGGCGTGACCAAGCGCTTCCCCGGTGTGGTGGCCAACGAGAACGTGAGCCTGCGCATTCTGCCCGGCGAGATCCATGCCCTGCTCGGCGAGAACGGGGCGGGCAAGTCCACCCTGGTGAAGTGCATCTACGGCGTCCACGAACCCGACGAGGGGACGATCCACTGGGAGGGGGATCCGGTCACGATCAAGACCCCGGCCCAGGCCCGACACCTGGGCATCGGCATGGTCTTTCAGCACTTCTCGCTGTTCGAGACCCTGACCATCGCCGAAAACATCGCCCTGGGACTGGACGACGTACGCGACCCCAAGGCCCTGGATGAACGGATCGTAGAGGTCTCGGAGCTCTACGGGCTACCCCTGGACCCACGGCGGACGGTGCTCAAGCTCTCCGTGGGCGAGCGCCAGCGCGTGGAAATCGTCCGCTGCCTGCTCCAGCACCCCGGCCTGCTGATCATGGACGAGCCCACCTCGGTGCTCACACCAGCGGAAGTGGAGCGGCTGTTCGCCACCCTGCGCCAGCTCCGTGACGAGGGCATCAGTATCCTCTACATCAGCCACAAGCTCGCCGAGATCCGGGGGCTCTGCGACACGGCCACCGTCCTCCGCCATGGACGTGTCTCCGCCCACTGCGACCCACGCGAAGAGACGCCGCGGTCGCTGGCGGAGATGATGATCGGCAGCGAGATCCCGCGCGCGGAGCGACCACCGGCGGAGACCACCGAGAAACCGGTGTTGACCCTGGAGAAGCTCACCCGCCGCACTGACGACCCCTTCGGCGTGAGCCTGGAGGACATGAGCCTGGCGGTCCATGGCGGGGAGGTGGTGGGGATCGCAGGGGTCTCCGGTAATGGCCAGGCTGAGCTCATGCGCCTGCTCTCGGGGGAGGATCTTGCCGATACTCCGGGAGAGATCCGCATCGAGGACAGCTCCGTGGGACGACTACGGCCCGCGGCCCGGCGCCGGCGTGGCCTCGCCTTCGTCCCCGAGGAACGCCTCGGCCGTGGCTCGGTGCCGGAGATGAGCCTGGTGGAGAACAGCCTCCTCACCGGCGCCTACCAGGGGATGGTGCGACGCGGCTTCATCCGCTATCACAAGGCCCGGGCCTTCGCGGAGCAGGTACGCGAGCGCTTCGACGTACGCACGCCGAACGTGGGCTCACAGGCCCGCAGCCTCTCCGGCGGCAATCTGCAGAAGTTCATCGTCGGCCGGGAAATCCTCCACCGCCCCCGGGTGCTCATCGCCGGACAGCCCACCTGGGGGGTGGACGTAGGCGCCGCCGCGGCCATCCACCAGGCGCTAGTGGACCTGCGCCGCGAGGGCTGCGGGATCCTGGTGTTCTCCGAGGACCTCGACGAGCTCTTTGAGATCAGCGACCGTATCGCGGTGATCTTCCACGGCCGATTGTCGCCGGCGCGACCGGTCGCCGAGACCTCCTACGAAGAGATCGGCCGTTGGATGGGCGGCCTGTTTCCGGAGGCCGACGCCAAACCCACAGCGGAACCGACGGAGGCGCGACGCGACCATGCCGGTTAGCTTCGAGAAGCGCCCCGAACCCTCCCGGGCGATGCTCTATGCTGCGCCGCTGATCGCCGGCGCACTGACCCTGGTCTTCGGGCTCATCGTCTTCGCCGCCCTGGGCAAGGCCCCCCTCAACGCCTTCTACGTATTCTTCATCCAGCCACTGAGCACCCTCTACGGCCTCGGCGAGCTCACCATCAAGGCGGCGCCGCTGATCCTCATCGCCGCCGGGCTGACCGTGGGCTTCCGTGCCGGGGTCTGGAACATCGGCGCCGAGGGCCAACTCATCCTGGGCGGCATTTGTGCCGGCGTGGTGGCGCTAGCCTTCCACGGCGTCGACGCCTGGTGGCTGCTGCCGCTGATGCTCGTCGCCGGCACCGCCGGGGGCATGGCCTGGGCGGCGGTACCGGCGCTGCTGCGGACGCGGTTCAACACCAACGAGATCCTGGTCAGCCTGATGCTGGTCTACGTCGCCGAGCTGCTGCTCGTCTACCTGGTCAACGGTCCGCTGCGCAATCCCGAGGGCTTCGGCTTCCCGGAGTCGCGCATGTTCCACGAGGCCGCCACCTGGTCACCGCTGATCCTCGGCATCCGTATGAACTTCTCCTTCCTCATCGCCATCGCCGCCCTGATCGCGCTGTATTTCCTACTCGCCCGGCTGTATCTCGGCTTCCAGATCCGTACCGCGGGGCTCGCCCCGGCCGCCGCCCACTATGCCGGCATCAATGCCAACCGAATGACCTGGCTGAGCCTGCTGATCGGCGGTGGCGCCGCGGGGCTCGCCGGGGTCAACGAGGTGGCCGGGCCCATCGGCCAGCTGTTGCCGGACATCTCACCGGAGTATGGCTTTGCCGCCATCATCGTCGCCTACCTGGGGCGGTTGCACCCGGTCGGCATCCTCTTTGCCGGGCTGCTCATGGCACTGATCTACCTGGGCGGCGAGACCGCGCAGATCGCGCTGCAGGTCCCGGACTCGGTGACCGGCGTCTTCCAGGGGATGCTGCTGTTCTTCATCCTGGCGGTGGATTTCTTCGTCAACTTCCGCCTGCGTGTCGCCGGCCGCGGCCGCGAGGGGGTGTCATGATCGAGATCGCGGGGTTCAACGTAGTCACCTGGCTGGCGGCCACCCTGGTCATGGGTACGCCGCTGGTGCTCGCGGGGCTCGGCGAGTACATCTCGGAGAAGACCGGGGTACTCAACCTCGGCACCGAGGGGATGATGCTGGTGGGCGCGGTGAGCGGTTTCATTGCCTTCGTGGAGCTGGATAGCCGCTTCCTCGGCTTCGTGGTGTCAATAGTCGCGGGCGCCGCGATGGCCTTCCTCTTCGCCGTGCTTACCCAGACCTTCCGGGCGAACCAGGTGGCGTCGGGGCTGGCGCTGACCATCTTCGGGGTGGGGCTGTCGGCCTTCATGGGCCGGCCGTACGAGGGCGCGGGCATATCCGCCCTCACCAAGGTGGACCTCCCCCTGCTCTCGGAGCTGCCGGTGCTTGGACCCATCCTCTTCCGCCAGGACCCGATGGTCTACGTCAGCGTCGCCATCGGCATCGCGGTGATCTACTTCACCTACCACACCCGCGCCGGTCTGGTGATGCGCGCGGTGGGCGAGTCCCCCGAATCGGCCCATGCCATGGGCTATCGGGTGGTTGCCATCCGCTACCTGGCGGTGCTCACCGGCGGCAGCCTCGCCGGCCTCGGCGGGGCCTACATGTCTTTGGTGGAACCCCACCTGTGGGTGGAGGGGCTGGTGGCAGGGCGCGGCTGGATCGCGGTGGCGCTGGTGGTCTTCGCCTCCTGGCGCCCGGGGCGGGTGCTGCTGGGGGCCTATCTCTTCGGCGGCATCACTCGGCTCGGCTTCGAGCTCCAGGGCATGGGCATCCCGATCCCCTCCCAGGCGCTGTCGAGCCTCCCGTATCTGGCCACCATCGTGGTCCTGGTGATCCTCTCCCGGGATCAGACCAAGCTCCGGCTGAACCGGCCGGCATCACTAACGAAACCGTTCTTCGCCACCGGCTGACGGCGACCGCCGCGGCCGAACCCCCATCAGGAGGAAAACCATGCTGCACCGGAAGATGAAACGCGCGTTGACCACCCTCACCGCCGGCCTTGCGGCGGCCACGTTCTCCGCGGCGGTCAGCGCCCAGGACGACGGCATCAAGGTGGGCTTCGTCTACGTCAGCCCGATCGGCGACGCGGGCTGGACCTACCAGCACGACCAGGGGCGCAAGGCCCTGGAGGAAAACCTCGGCGACCGCGTGGAAACGCAATACGTGGAGAACGTCCCCGAGGGCGCGGACGCCGAGCGGGTCATCCAGCAGCTCGCCAGTGGCGGGGCGGACCTGATCTTCACCACCTCCTTCGGCTACATGAACCCCACCGTCAAGGTGGCCCAACGCTTCCCGGACACGGTCTTCGAGCACGCCACCGGCTACAAGCGCGCCGAGAACGTGGGCACCTACATGCCCCGGCTCTATGAGGGCCGCTACCTTGCCGGGATGGTCGCCGGCGCCATGACGGAATCCGACCGGCTCGGCTTCGTCGCCGCCTTCCCCATCCCGGAGGTGATCCGGGCGATCAACGCCTTCACCCGCGGGGCGCGCGCCAGCAATCCGGACGCCACCGTACGGGTGATCTGGATTAACGCCTGGTACGATCCCTCCAAGGCCCGCCAGGCCGCGGAGACGCTGATGGACCAGGGCGCGGACGTGGTGACCCACCACACCGACTCCCACGCGGTGGTCCAGGCGGCCGCCGAGCGGGAGAATTACGCCATCGCCTACCATTCCGACATGGCCGCCTACGGCGACGAGTATCACCTGACTTCCGTGGCCCACCACTGGGGCGACTTCTACACCCAGCGCGCCGAGGAAGTGCTCAACGGCGAGTGGACCTCCCGCAATGTCTGGGGCGGCATCGCCTCCGGCATGGTGGACATCGGTGATTTCAGCGCCGAGGTCCCGGAGGCCGTGCGCGAGGAGGTGATGGCGGCCCGGCAGGCCATGATCGACGGCGAGCTCCATCCCTTCGCCGGGCCCGTGATCGCCAAGGACGGCACGGAGAAGGTCGCCGAGGGCGAGACCCTGTCCGACGAGGCCCTGCTCAACATGGACTACTACGTGGAGGGCGTCGCCTCCGACCTGCCGGAGGACTAAACGGCGGGCAATCGTTCGCGAGCGGGGCTCGCTCCTACATTGAGGTGTAGGGGCTGGCCCTGCCAGCGGGCGATCGGCCGCGATTCGCGAGCGGGGCTCGCCCCTACGGCCCTGTAGGAGCCTGCCCCGCAGGCGAAGGGTTCGCGGGCCCCGCGGGCGAGCGAGTACACCCGCGCGGTGGCGGGTCGCCGCCGCGCTAACAGGCCTCCAAGTTGGCGTAGGCCGCGACCAGCCACTTGGTACCCGCGGCGTCGAAGTGGACCTGGATGCGGGCGCCGGCGCCGTTCCCTTCCAGGGTGAGCACGGTACCCTCGCCGAACTTCCGGTGCTGGACCCGCTGGCCTAGCTGGAAGGGCACACTGGCCTCCGCTTCGGGTTCCACCGCAGGTCCAGATACCGCCGCGCGGACACCGGGACCACTCACTGCAAAGCGGGCACGGATCTCCTCGACGAGCTCCGGCGGCAGCTCGTCGACGAACCGAGAGGGGACGGTGTATTCATCGCGACCGTGCAGCCGCCGCCGCTCCGCGTGGCTGAGCAACAGCCGCTCCTGGGCGCGGGTAATGCCCACGTAGGCCAGCCGCCTCTCCTCCTCGAGCCGGCCCGGCTCGTCCAGGGACATACGATGGGGGAACAGCCCCTCCTCCATACCGGCCAGGAACACCACCCGAAACTCCAGTCCCTTGGCGGAGTGCAGGGTCATCAGCTGCACGCAGTCGTCCCAGTCCCCGCCCTGCCCCTCGCCGGCCTCGAGCGCGGCATGGGCGAGAAAGGCGGTGATAGGGTCCATATCCTCCGGGATCTCGCCCTCCTGCTCGAAGGTCCGCGCCGCGCTGATGAGCTCGTCCAGGTTCTCGATACGGTCCTGGGCGCGCTCTGAACCCTCACGCTGCAAGGCGCCCCGCAGGCCGCTCGCCGTAAGCACCGCCTCCACCTGCTCGGGCAGCACCAAGCCGTCGAGCTGCGCCGCCAGGCCCTCCACCAGCTCCAGGAAGCCGGCCACGGCGCGGGCAGCACGCCCGCCAAGGCCGCCGGCGGAAACCAGCGCACGGGCGGCATCCCATAGGCTGCGCCCCTGCTCCCGGGCCGCTGTTCGCAGTGCCTCGACCGTCCGCGCCCCGATCCCCCGGGCCGGGGTGTTGATCACCCGCTCGAGCGAGGCGTCGTCATGGCGGTTGTCCACCAGGCGCAGATAGGCAAGGGCGTCCTTGATCTCGGCGCGCTCGAAGAATCGCAGCCCGCCGTAGACCCGATAGGGGATGCGGTGGCCGATGAGCGCCTCCTCGAAGCTCCGGGACTGGGCGTTGGAGCGATAGAGGATGGCGAAATCGCCGCGGGCATAACCCTCCGATTCGGTCATGGCGCGGATACGCTCGACCACGAAGCGGGCCTCATCCTGTTCGTTGAACGCCGCGTACACCCGGATCGGCTCGCCGCGGGCCCCCTCGGTCCACAGGGACTTGCCCAGGCGGTCATGGTTGTGGATGATGAGGTGATTGGCGGCATCCAGGATGGTGCCGGTGGAGCGGTAATTCTGCTCCAGGCGCAGCACCCGCGTGTCCGGATAGTCACGCTGGAGACGCTGCAGGTTCTCCACCCGGGCACCGCGCCAGCCATAGATGGACTGATCGTCATCGCCGACCACGAAGACGTCGGCGTCGTCGCCGGCGATCAGCCGCAACCAGTCGTATTGGATGCCGTTGGTGTCCTGGAACTCATCGATGAGCACGTGACGGAAGCGCCGCCGATAGTGGCCGAGGAGCTCCGCGTTACCACGCAGCAGCTCGCAGCAGCGCAGCAGCAACTCCGCGAAATCCACCACGCCGGCGCTGCGGCAGGCCTGCTCGTAGGCCTCGTAGACCTGGCCCATTTCGGCGACGTAGGCATCCTCGGTGTCAAGACTGGCGGGGCGCACGCCCTGGTCCTTGCGTGCATTGATGAAGCCCTGGACCTGACGCACCGGGTAGCGCTTGTCGTCCACGCCGAGCTCGCGCATCACCCGCCGGACCAGGCGGCGCTGGTCCTCGCTGTCGAGGATCTGAAAGCCCCGGGGCAGGCCGGCCTCGTCGGCGTGCAACCTCAGCAGTCGGTGGGCGATGCCGTGGAAGGTACCCACCCACATGCCGCCGCCGCTGATGCCCAGCAGGCCCTCAATGCGGCCACGCATCTCACCGGCGGCCTTGTTGGTGAAGGTCACCGCCAGGACCGACCAGGGCGAGGCGCCATGTACCCGCACCAACCAGGCGGCCCGATGGGTGAGCACGCGGGTCTTGCCGCTGCCCGCCCCGGCCAGCACCAGGGCATGACCGAGCGGCACGCCCACCGCCTCGCGCTGGGCGTCGTTGAGGGGATCGATGAGATCCGAGACGTCGTCTAGGGCTTCCATGCGCTGGGATTGTAGCAAACGCGGGGATGGCACCGGCCCTAGGCCACGGCCTCCACGCCCTCGCCGGCGAGGGCCCGCACGGCGTCGAGGCCACGGATGATCTCCGCGATGGCCCGGACGGTGGGCTCCCGTGCCGAGCCCTTGCGCCAGTACAACGCCATCTCCCGGCTCGGGCGCACGTCGTCGAAGCGGCGCAGCACCACGGCACTACCCTCCGGGAGACCGGAGGCCGCCTTCGCCGCCAGGGCCGGCAGCAGGGTTATGCCGGCACCGGCCGCCACCATCTGCCGCAGGGTCTCCATGCTGGTGGCGCGGAAACCCGTATCCTCACTGGCACCGACCATGTTGCAGACATCCAGTGCCTGGTCGCGCAGGCAGTGCCCCTCCTCGAGGAGCAGGATGTGCTCGGACTCGATATCCCGTAACTCCAGGCGCTCCTTCTCCGCCAGGGGGTGATCCTCCGGTACCGCCAGGTAGAAGGGTTCATGGAAGAGGCTCGCCTGCAGCAGCCCCTCCCCGGGCACCGGTACGGCCATCACCGCGGCATCCAGCTCGCCACGCCGCAGGCGCTCCAGCAACTCCGCGGTCTGCTGCTCGTAGAGCAGCGGGCGCAGCCGCGGGTAGGCCTCGCGCAGCGGCGGGATGAGATGGGGCAGCAGATAGGGACCGATGGTGGGAATAAGGCCGAGCCGGAGGTCCCCCACCATGGGATCACCAGCGGCCCGCGCGGTATCCACGATATCCGAGACCTCATTGAGGACATGCCGCGCCCGCTCGGCGATCATCTTCCCCGTCGGGGTCAGCATGACCTGCTTATTGGTGCGCTCGACGAGTTGCACCCCGAGATACTGCTCCAGCTTCTTGATCTGGGTGCTCAGCGTCGGCTGACTGACATAACAGGCCGCTGCCGCCCTGCCGAAATGCCGGTGGTCGGCCACGGCGACCAGGTAGCGGAGATCCCGGAAATTGATGTGAACCATCTCGACCCTATCAATCAAAGTCTATGAACCAATTGATAGGGATTATTCTAGCCCCCCAAGGCCATGGTGCCTAGTAGCGGGTCAGTGGCCCTCCAGCGCCTCCTCCGAGGCCACCCGCTCCCGGAAATCCGGATGGGCAAGGACACTGCGCACCAGCTGCGAGACGTTGTCCACCTCCATCTTGTGCAACACCCGGGCGCGGTGAATCTCCACGGTACGGGTGGAGCAGTTGAGCTCCCGGGCGACGATCTTGTTCACCTTTCCCTCGACGAGCTTGTCCATCACCTCGCGCTCGCGGGGCGTCAGCAGGCGCAGGCGATCATCGAGCTCGCGGGTACGGGCCAGCTCGCTACGGCGTTCCGCGTCGATGGCCAGGGCCCGATCCACGCAGTCCAGCACCGACTGCTCACTGAAGGGCTTCTCGAGGAAGTCCAGGGCGCCGTTACGTACCGCCCGCACGGCCATGGGGATGTCGCCGTGCCCGGAGATGAAGATCACCGGCAGGTGGAAGCCACGTCGGGCGAGCTCGCCGTGGGCGGTGAGCCCGTTCATGCCCGGAAGGCGCACGTCCAGTATCAGGCAGCCGGGGCGCTCGGGGTCGCACTCGGCGAGGAATTCGTCGGCGCTGGCCCAGGTTTCCACCGGACGGCCCACCGCGCTCAGCAGCAGGGCCAGGGAATCGCGCACATCCGGGTCATCGTCCACCACGAACACCGTGGGCTGGATATCATCCTTGCTCGGCATCGCTCGGCCTCCCGTCGGCTCTCGGCAGATCGAAACGGAACAGCGCCCCGCCACCGGGACGCTCGGTCACGCTCAGGTGGCCCTCATGGTGCTCGATAATTGAGCGACTGATGGAAAGCCCCAGGCCCATGCCGCCCCCACGCCCGGTGACGAAGGGCTCAAACAGGCTTTCCCGCACGCCCTCCGGCACACCCGGCCCCGTATCCGCAACGCTGACCACCACGCGCTCCCCGCCGTCGCGGCGGGTGCGGATCTCCAGGCGCCGTCGCTCCCGGGGGGTCTCGCGGAGCGCCTCCACCGCGTTGCGCACGAGATTGACGAGCACCTGGTGGATCTGCACCGGTGCGACGCGTACGGCGGGCTCCTCCGGGTCCAGGTCCAACTCCACCCGTACCCCGGCCTGACGCAGCGTGGCCGCGGTGAGCTCCAGGCCGTCCCGGACCAGGATATTGACGTCCACCGCCTCGGTCCGCGGCGGCTCGCCACTGACGAAGCCCCGCATCTGACGGATGATGCCGCCGGCACGGCGGGAATTATCGTCCAGTCGCTCCAGCGCCCGGACCAGGGTCGGATCGGCGTCGGCGTCAAGGAGGTGCCGCGCCGCCTGGGCATAGGTGGCAATGGCGCAGAGGGGCTGGTTGAGCTCATGGGCGAGCCCGCCGGCCATCTCCCCCATGGCACTGACGCGCCCGGCGTGGGAGAGCTCGTGCAGATACTCCCGTGCCTGCTCCTCCGCAAGGCGGCGCCCAGCAATGGTGGCCGCCAGGAGCAGTCCCGTAAGGCTGACCATGGCCAGGTGGGCGTGCAGGGAGAGCAGCTCGTAGCGCAGGCCGCCGTCGGCGAAGGGCCCGCTCTCCGCGGCGGTGAAGCCCACGGCGACGCCAGCGTGGATCAGCAGCAGCCAGGCGGTCAGCGCCGGGCCAAAGCGCATGGCCGCCCAGATCACCAAGGGGAAGATGGCGTAGGACAGCGGCCGCCCGAGCATGGCGTCGGGGGGAAGGAGATCGCCGTAAATGATCCCTCCCGCCACCACGGTAGCCGCCACCAGTACCGTCGCCTCCGCCATGAGACGACCCGTCGCGGGACGAGGGGGCGCCACCAGCAGCGCCGGTGCGAGCAGGAGGATGCCCATGAAATCCGCCACCCAGCAGATCCACCAGAGGGAGGCGAAGCCCTGCCACTGGGTCATACCGGCAAGCCACAGTACCCCCGAGCCCACCAGCGAGCTCGCGACGCTGGCAGGCAGGGCCCCCACGAGCAGGAAACGGAGTACATCACCGGGGCGGTCCAGCTGGAAGCGCACGCGGGCACGGGCCAGCAGCATGGCGCCCAGCCAGGCCGCGGCGAACACGCCCAGGGCGACGGAGAGACCGACCAACGCGGTGTGCCCCTGGCCGATATGGGTCAGGAACGCCCCCATAGCGGCGCCGGCCGCCGCGGGCACGCCGAGCCGGCAGGTCAGCGCCAGGGCGAGCCCGGCCCCCGGCCAGAGCAGGCTGACGTTCGCGCGCTCCAGCAGGAACAACATCCCCACCTGGGCAGCCAGCCAATAGCAAACCGCCGCCAGGGCGATCACCCCCGCGATCTGAAGGCCCGGAGCGACAGGGACTCCGGCGGTACCCATGAGCGGCATGCGATGGATCATCATGACCGCAGTCTAGCCAGCGGCCCCTCGCCCACCAATACGTAGTCCCCACAATGGCCTATGTAGTGGCGCGAATGGCGGCACCGGCCTCATCGCGTAGCCTGGATCACAATGACGCTGTCCACTCGGGGAGGAGCCATGCCCGCCAACCGAACCGCGCTGCTCTACGGGATCCTGCTCGGCGCCGCCGGCGCCACCGTCGGCGCGGCGACCGCCATGGAGGGGCCCAAGGAGAAGTGCTACGGGATTGCCCGCGCCGGCATGAACGATTGCGCCACGCTACAGAACGACTGCGCCGGCACGGTCTCCGAGGGCGGCGCACGACATGCCTTCGTCGTGGTACCCCGGGGCACCTGCGAGCAGATCGTTGGTGGCCACCCGCAACCACCGGAGGCCGAAGATCGCGTGGACCCGGCTACTCCACGGTAACGGATTTGGCCAGGTTCCGCGGCTTGTCCACGTCGGTACCCTTGAGTACGGCCACGTGGTAGGCGAGCAACTGCAGCGGCACGGTATAGAGTATGGGCGCGGTCACCTCGTCGCCGGCCGGCACGGTAATGACATCGCAGTCCTCGTCGGCGGCCGGTGCGGTGGCCGCGTCGGCAAAGACGATCAGCCGCCCGCCGCGGGCACGTACCTCCTGCAGGTTGGACTTGAGTTTCTCCACCACGTGATCCCGCGGTGCGACGGCGACCACCGGCATCTCCGCGTCCACCAGGGCCAGGGGCCCGTGCTTGAGCTCCCCGGCGGGGTAGGCCTCGGCGTGGATGTAGGAGATTTCCTTGAGTTTCAGCGCCCCTTCCAGGGCGATGGGATAGTGCTCGCCGCGCCCCAGGAACAGGCTGTGGCGCTTGTCGACAAACCCTTCGGCCACCCGCCGGACCTCCGGCTCCAAGGCGAGCATGGCCTCCAGCTGGCCGGGCAGGCGGCGCAGGGCAGCGACGATGTTCGCCTCCATCGCGGCGTTCAGGCCATGGTGACGCCCGAGCGCCACCACCGCCAGCAACAGCGCGGAGAGCTGGGTGGTGAACGCCTTGGTGGAGGCGACCCCGATCTCCGGGCCCGCGCGGGTCATCAGCACCAGGTCGGACTCACGCACCAGTGAGCTCTCGGGGACGTTACAGATGGCCAGCGCCCCAGCGTAGCCCAGGTTACGTGCCTCGCGCAGCGCCGCCAGGGTGTCGGCGGTTTCCCCGGATTGGGAGATGGTGATGAACAGCGTCCCCGGGGCCACCACGTGGCGGCGGTAGCGGAACTCACTGGCCACCTCCACATCACAGGGGACGCCGGCGAGGCCCTCGAACCAGTAACGGGCCACCAGCCCCGCGTGGTAACTGGTCCCGCAGGCGACGATCTGCACCCGTTGGGTGGCGGCCAGCACCTCGGCCGCGCCGGGTCCCAAGGATTCCACCAACAGGCGGTCGGTGGTGAGCCGCCCCTCCAAGGTGTCCGCCACGGCCTGGGGCTGCTCATGGATCTCCTTGGCCATAAAGTGCCGGTAGGCGCCACGTTCCACGGCGTCCGCGGATAGCTCGGAGGTCTTGACCGCCCGCTCGACCGGCTCGCCATCCCGGTCGTAGATCACCACCCGGTCACGGGTCAGCAGCGCGATATCCCCCTCCTCGAGGAAGATGAAGCGACGGGTCACCGGCAGTAGCGCCGCCACGTCGGAGGCGATGAAGTGCTCGCCGATCCCGATCCCGATCACCAGCGGGCTGCCCTTGCGCGCGGCGACCAGGCGGTCCGGCTCCCGCGCGTCGATGACGCCGAGGGCGTAGGCCCCGTCGAGCTCGCGGACGGCGGTGCGCACGGCCTTGAGCAGGTCATCACCGCGGTCGGTGCGGGCGTGAATCGCGTTGACCACCACCTCGGTGTCGGTCTCGGAAGCGAAGCGGTAACCCTGGCGGCTGAGGCCGTCGCGCATGGCCTCGTGGTTCTCGATGATGCCGTTGTGGACCAGGGCAATACGCTCTTCCGCCCAGTGGGGATGGGCGTTCGCCTCCGTCGGACGGCCATGGGTGGCCCAGCGCGTATGGGCGATGCCCAGCTGGCCGGCGAGTGGTTCTTCGGCCAGGCGCTCGGCGAGCCCGGCGACCTTACCCACGACGCGGTGTCGCAGCAGCCCCCCGGCCTCCGGGACCACCGCGAGGCCGGCGGAGTCGTAGCCCCGGTATTCCAGCCTGCGCAGCCCCTCGAGGAGGATCGGCGCAACATCCCTCTGAGCCACTGCACCTACGATTCCACACATGTGCCCTGTCCCTGCCGTTGCCGCCTCGGCGGACCTTGGAGCGGGTTACTTGTCGTGTCCCGGCCGCCGCCACCCCGGGATGGTCCGCTGGGGGATGCCCGTGAGCGTCAGCGCGTCATCCGGCGCATCTTCGCGGATCACCGAGCCCGCGCCAATGGTCGCATCCCGTCCCACCCGGACCGGCGCGACCAGCGCCGTGTTGGAGCCGATGAAGGCACCGGCGCCGATCACCGTGCGGTGCTTGGCCGCGCCGTCGTAGTTGCAGGTAATGGTCCCGGCGCCGACGTTGGCGTCGGCGCCGACCTCCGCGTCGCCGACGTAGGAGAGGTGGTTGACCTTCGCCCCCTCCCCGATCTGGGCGTTCTTGGTCTCGACGAAATTCCCTACCCGGGCACCGTGGGCCAGCACGGTGCCGGGTCGCAACCGCGCGAACGGGCCGACGGTGGCCCCGCTGGCGACCACCGCCCCCTCGAGGACGCAGCCGGAGGCGATGACCGCCCCGTCGCCGATCACGGTGTCGCGGATCCAGCAGTTGGGACCGACGCTGACGTCGCGGCCGAGCCGCACCTCGCCGAGGAACTGGCAGTTCACGTCAATCACACAGTCCTCGCCGCAATCCAGGCTTCCCCGCACATCCAGCCGCGCCGGGTCCAGGAGGCTAACCCCGGCGGCCATCAGGCGCTCGGCCTCTCTGCGCTGCCAGGCGCGCTCCGCGGCGGCGAGTTGGGTGCGATTGTTGATGCCCAGGATCTCCCCCGAATCAGCCGCGGCCACACCGGCCACCGGGCCGCCATCGGCCACCGCCATGGCGATGGTGTCGGTGAGGTAGTACTCGCCCTGGGCGTTGTCGGGGGACAGGGATTGCAGCCAACCACGGAGCCGGCCAGCGGGGAAGCACATGACACCGGTGTTGATCTCGCCGATGCCTCGCTGCCGGTCGTCGGCGTCCTTTTCCTCAACGATGCCGCGGACCCGGTCGTCGGCGTCGCGCAGTATACGGCCGTAGCCGGTGGGATCCGGCGGGAAGGCGGTAAGGAGACCGACGCCGTCGCCCGCCTCCCGGAGGAGCGCCTGGAGGCTCTGCGCGCGGATCAACGGCGTGTCCCCGCAGAGGACCAGCACCTGGTGCCCGTCCGGGACGGCGGGCAGCGCGCGCGCCACCGCATCACCGGTTCCGAGCTGCTCCGCCTGCTCCACCCAGTGCAGGTCCGCCCCATCCAGGCTCCGGATCACCTGATCACCGCCGTGGCCGTACACCACCCGGATCGCGGCCGGCTCCAGGGCGCGGGCCACCGCCAGCACGTGTCCAAGCATCGGGCGTCCAGCCACTGGATGGAGCACCTTCGGCACTCGGGAGCGCATCCGGGTCCCGGCGCCGGCGGCCAGCACCACAACCGAAAGGGGTTGGTTCATCGCACGTGCCTCCCTCACAATCGAAAACGCGCGGCGGCCCGGGCGGACCGTCGCGCGTCGATGCCCCTCTCCATGGCGCTGCCGTCAGGCGTTCCGGCCCCGTTGCCGCCGGATCTTGTCCAACGCGCGCAGCTGTGCCACGGCCTCGGCGAGCTCCGCCTGGGCACGGGCATAGTCCATCTCGGCGGTCCGTTCCGACAGTGCCTCCTCGGCCCGGCGCTTGGCCTCCTTGGCGGCGGCCTCGTCGATGTCCCGGGCGCGAACGGCCGTGTCCGCGAGCACGGTGATCACGTGGGGCTGGACCTCCATAAGGCCCCCGGAGACATAGTACAGCGACTCCTCGCCGTTCTGGGAACGGACCATGACCTCACCGGGCTGGAGCTGGACGAGCATCGGTGCATGCCTGGGCAACACACCGACCTCACCGTCCGTGGCCCGTGCGAGCAGGAAGGTCGCCGTCCCTGAGAAGATAGATTCCTCCGCGCTCGCGATGTCCACGTGCATGGTCATGGCCATATGCTCACCTGCCTGTTCGTTGCCGGCCTGCGATTACAGGGACTGCGCCTTCTCGCGGGCCTCGTCAATGGTACCGACCATGTAGAAGGCCTGCTCCGGCAGGTCGTCGCACTCACCATCCACGATCGCGCGGAAGCCACGGATGGTGTCCTTCAGGGACACGAACTTGCCAGGGGTGTTGGTGAACACCTCGGCGACGAAGAACGGCTGCGAGAGGAAGCGCTGGATCTTACGCGCCCGGGCCACGGTGAGCTTATCGTCCTCGGAGAGCTCGTCCATACCCAGGATCGCGATGATGTCCTTGAGCTCCTTGTAGCGCTGCAGCACCGTCTGCACCGAGCGCGCGGTGTCGTAGTGCTCCTCGCCGATGACCAATGGGTCGAGCTGCCGGGACGTGGAGTCCAGCGGATCCACTGCCGGATAGATGCCGAGCTCCGCGATGGAGCGGGCGAGCACCACCGTGGCGTCCAAGTGGGCGAACGTGGTGGCCGGCGACGGGTCGGTGAGGTCGTCGGCGGGCACGTAGACCGCCTGCACCGAGGTGATGGAGCCGGTGCGGGTGGAGGTGATGCGCTCCTGGAGCACACCCATCTCCTCGGCGAGCGTTGGCTGGTAGCCCACCGCCGAGGGCATGCGGCCGAGCAGTGCCGAGACCTCCTGGCCGGCCAGGGTATAACGGTAGATGTTGTCGATGAACATCAGCACGTCCCGACCCTCGTCACGGAAGTACTCCGCCATGGTCAGCCCGGTGAGCGCCACGCGCAGCCGGTTGCCCGGGGGCTCGTTCATCTGGCCATAGACCAGGGCCACCTTGTCGAGGACGTCCGACTCCTTCATCTCGTGGTAGAAGTCGTTGCCCTCGCGGGTGCGCTCGCCGACGCCGGCAAAGACCGAATAGCCGGAGTGCTCGATGGCGATGTTACGGATGAGCTCCATCATATTGACGGTTTTGCCCACGCCGGCGCCCCCGAACAGGCCGACCTTGCCACCCTTCGCGAAGGGGCAGAGCAGGTCGATGACCTTGATACCCGTCTCCAGCAGCTCCTGGCTCGCGGCCTGGTCCTCGTAGGCCGGGGCCTTGCGGTGGATCGGCCAGCGTTCCTCCTCACCGATATGGCCGCTCTCGTCCACGGGCCGGCCGAGGACGTCCATGATCCGACCGAGCGTCTTCTCGCCTACGGGCACGGAGATCGCCGCTCCGGTGTTGGACACCTCCACGTTGCGCTTGACGCCGTCGGTGCTGCCCATGGCGATGCAACGCACCACACCGTCGCCGACCTGCTGCTGCACCTCCAGCGTGAGGTCGTAGTCCGCCACGTAGAGGGCGTCATAGACCTTCGGAACCTGGTCGCGAGGGAACTCTACCTCCACGACGGCACCGATGATCTGAACGATCTTTCCTGAACTCATATCCCAGTTCCTCTTCGCGAATTCCTGCACTTCCGCACGGCGGCACCGTCGGCGCTAGACCGCCTCCGCACCGGAGACGATCTCGGAGAGCTCCTTGGTGATCGCAGCCTGACGGGCCTTGTTGTAAGCGAGCTGGAGGTCGTCGATGAGGTTACCCGCGTTATCCGACGCGGCCTTCATCGCCACCATTCGGGCCGCCTGCTCACAAGCGATGTTCTCAACCACGGCGTGGTAGATCAGCGACTCCGCATAGCGGGTGAGCAGCATGTCCAAGGCCTCCACCGCATTGGGCTCGTAGATGTAGTCCCAGCGGTGGTGGCGCTCCTCCTCGAGCTCCTCGGCCGGCAACGGCAGCACCCGCTCCTGGGTGGGCCGCTGCGTCATCGTATTGACGAACTCGTTGTAGCAGAGATAGAGCTCATCGATCTCGCCGGCCTCGTAGCGGTCGAGCATCACCTTGATGGTGCCCAACAGGTCCTCGAGGTGCGGCCTATCACCGAGCTGTGAGGTCTCCGCGACCACATTGGCCCCCAGGCGACCGAAGAACTGGACGGCCTTGGAACCGATGGTGGCCACCGAAACCTCGCGCCCCGAGTCACTGTTCTCCTTCATGGAGCGCACGATGGAGCGGAACAGGTTGTTGTTCAGGCCGCCGCAGAGTCCGCGGTCGCTGGAGATGATGATGTAGCCGACCCGCTTTACCTCCCGTTCCTGGAGGAACGGATGGGTATACTCCGGATTGGCATGGGCCAAATGCCGGATGACCTGACGGATCTTCTCCGCGTACGGGCGAGTCGCCTGCATGCGCTGCTGCGCATTACGCATCTTCGAAGCGGCCACCATTTCCATGGCGGTCGTGATCTTCTGCGTATTCTGTACGCTCTTGATCTTCGTGCGGATCTCTTTAGCGCCGGACATGTGATCCCCGCCGTCGGTTTACCAGGTGCCGTGGGCCTTGAAGTCCTCAATGCCCTTCTTGAGCCCGCTTTCGATCTCGTCGTTGTAATCGCCGGTCTCGTTGATCTTCTTCAGTAGATCGGCATAGTTGGAGTCGAAGTGCTTGTGCAGCTCCGCCTCGAAGTCGCCGATCTTCTCGATCTCGATGTCGTCGAGGTGACCGCCCTCAAGGGCGTACAAGGACAGCGCCATGTGGGCGACCGACAGCGGCATGTACTGGGGCTGCTTGAGCAACTCCATGGCGCGCTGGCCGCGCTCGAGCTGCTTGCGCGTCGCCTCGTCGAGGTCGGAAGCGAACTGGGCAAAGGCCGCGAGCTCCCGGTACTGGGCGAGGGCCAGTCGGATGCCGGCACCGAGCTTCTTGACGATCTTCGTCTGCGCCGAACCGCCGACCCGGGAGACCGACAGACCCGCGTTGATCGCCGGACGCACGCCAGCGTTGAACAGATCCGACTCCAGGTAGATCTGGCCGTCGGTGATCGAAATGACGTTGGTGGGCACGAAGGCCGAAACGTCGCCGGCCTGGGTCTCGATGATGGGCAGCGCGGTCAGGGAACCGGTCTTGCCTTTCACCTCACCGTTGGTTCGGCGCTCGACCTCGGCCTCATTGATGCGCGCCGCGCGCTCAAGCAGCCGGGAGTGCAGGTAGAACACATCGCCGGGATAGGCCTCGCGCCCCGGCGGCCGGCGCAGCAGCAGCGATACCTGCCGGTACGCCCACGCCTGCTTGGTGAGGTCGTCATAGATGATCAGGGCGTCCTCACCGCGGTCGCGGAAGTACTCGCCCATCGCACAGCCGGCGTAGGGCGCAATGTACTGCAGCGCCGCGGACTCGGAGGCGGACGCTGCGATCACGACGGTGTGCTCCATGGCGTCGTGCTCCTCGAGCTTCCGCACAACGTTAGCGATGGAGGAGTTCTTCTGCCCCACCGCCACATAGATGCACTTAATCCCCGAGCCCTTTTGATTGATGATGGTGTCCACGGCGATCGCGGTCTTGCCGGTCTGGCGGTCACCGATGATCAGCTCGCGCTGGCCCCGGCCGATGGGCACCATGGAGTCAATGGACTTCAGGCCCGTCTGCACCGGCTGATCGACGCCCTGGCGGGTGATCACACCGGGCGCGACCTTCTCCACCGGCTCGCTGCCTTCGGCCTCGATGGGACCCTTGCCGTCGATGGGGCTGCCCAGTGGATCGACCACCCGGCCGAGCAGGCTGCCCCCCACCGGCACCTCGAGGATCCGGCCGGTGGCGCGCACCGAATCGCCCTCGGAGAGATGCGAGTAGTCGCCGAGTATGACCGCGCCGACCGAATCCCGCTCCAGGTTGAGGGCCATGCCGAAGGTGTCCTTCGGGAACTCCAGCATCTCGCCCTGCATGGCATCGGCGAGGCCGTGAATGCGCACGATACCGTCGGTGACACTGACCACGGTACCCTCGTTGCGCGCCTCGGCAACGGCCTCGAAGTTCTCGATACGCTGCTTGATGAGGTCGCTGATTTCGCTCGGATTAAGTTGCATCGTTGAATCTTCCCCTTAGCGGCCCAGCGCACCGGTGAGGCGCTTGAGCCTGCCCTGCACGGACCCGTCTATGACCAGATCGCCGGCCCGGATCACGGCCCCGCCGATCAGCGACTCGTCGGTCTCACTGACCAGGTGCACCGTGCGATCGAGTCGCTTGGCGAGGGCATCCTCGAGCCCGGCACGAACCGACTCCTCGACCTCTTGGGCGGCGATCAGCCGCGCCTCGACGGTGCGCTCGGCATCCGCCCGCAGGCGCCGATACTCGGCGGCGATCTCCGGCAACATCCGCATGCGCCGATTGTCGGCCAGCAGGCGGAGCAGGTTGCGCCCCTCCTCGCTGAGTCGGTCGCCGCAGATCCCGATCAACAGGTCCACTTGCTCCGCCCCGCTAAGGCGCGGGCTGCCGAGGATCTGCGCCATCTCGGGATGTCCGGCGACCGCCGCGAGCAGGTCGAGCTGCTCCGACCACGCCGCCAACGCATCCTGCTCCCGGGCGAGCTCGAATATGCCCTTGGCGTATGGCCGGGCGACGGTAGTGCTCTCCGTCATGATCCCCTCGCCTTAGAGTTGCTTGGCCAGCTTATCGAGCATGGCCTTATGCGCCTTGGCATCGACTTCACGCTCGAGGATGCGCGAGGCGCCCAGGATCGCGAGATCGGAGACCTGCTTGCGCAGCTCGGCGCGCGCGTGGGCCACCTCCTGCTCGATACGGGCCTCCGCCGACTTATGCTCCCGCGCAGCGGCCTGCTTGGCCTCTTCGCGGGCCTCGTCAACGATCTCCGCGGAGCGACGATTCGCCTGCTCGATGATCTCCGCCGCCTGCTGCTTCGCCTCGCGGACCTGCTCGGCACCACGCTTCTTGGCCAGCTCGAGCTCGTGCTGCCCCCGTTCGGCGGAAGCCAACCCGTCGGCAATCCGCTTCTCCCGGTCTTCCATGGCCTTCCGGATGGGCGGCCAGACGAACTTCATCGTAAACAGGATGAACACGAGGAACGTGATCATCTGTCCGATCAGGGTTGCATTGATGCCCACGGCTGAGACTCCCGTTTACTGCTGCGTTAGGCGTTTGAACAACGGACCCTCAGGGGATCAGCCGCCGAGCGCACCAAGCAGGGGATTCGCGAACATCAGCAGCGCGGCGAAGGCGACGCCGATGATCGCCAGGGCGTCCAACAGACCCGCGACGATGAACATCCGCACCTGCAGGTCACCGGTAAGCTCCGGCTGGCGCGCGGCGCCCTCCAGAAACTTGCCGCCGAGCAGTCCGAAGCCGACGCCCGTGCCAAGGGCTGCGAAGGCGAAGATCAGACCGACGCCGATGGCGGTGAAGGCCTGAACCTGAGCGATGATTTCTTCCATGGTTCCTCCCGACTCTCGATGATGGGGCGTTGAAGGTGAAAAGAAACGTTGGCGATCCCGTCGTCAGTGCTCCTCGTAGGCGAGGCTCAGGTAGACGATGGTCAGCACCATGAAGATGAAGGCCTGAAGCGGGATCACGAGAATATGGAATATCGCCCACGCCGCGCCCGGGATCCACTGGATCCAGAAGGGCAGCATGGCGATGAGGATAAAGATCATCTCCGCGGCGTAGAGGTTGCCGAACAGTCGAAGCGCCAGTGAAACCGGCTTGGCGATCATCTCCACCAGATTGAGGATCAGATTCGCCGGGATGAGCAGCGGGAACTTGCCGAAGGGATGGAACAGCAGCTCCTTGCCGAAACCGGAGAAGCCCTTACCCTTGACGCTGTAGATGATGACCAGCGCGAGCACCGTCAGCGAGAGCCCGAAGGTCGCATTCATATCCGCCGAAGGGAGCACTCGCAGGTAGGGGATGCCGAGCGCCATGGCGATGTTCGGCAGCAGGTCCACGGGGATGAGGTCCATCAGGTTCCAGAACAGCACCCACACGAAGATGGTCAGCGCCAGCGGGGTGACGAATTCCCGGGGACCATGGAAGCTCTCCCGGACGGTCTTATCGACGAACTCGACCACCACCTCGATGAAGCTCTGCAGGCGCCCCGGGGGACCGCTGGTGACGCTGCGTGCGACGCCGTAGAAGAGGCCGAGGAACACCAGGCCGAGGATCCAGGAAAAGATCAGGGTATCGATGTTGAGAGTCCAGAAACCCTCACCGATGGTCAGGTGCTGGAGGTGGTGCTGGACGTATTCGGTCGGAGAATTCGCGGCCATACCTTGGTCTTCTCGTCGTGACGTCGAAGTTTCAGTCCCGGTCGCCGAGCAGCGCCAGCCAGTAGGCGCTCAGGGTTGCCGCCAGCGTACTGATCACCGGGATCGGATGTTCGCGGAACCCGAGTATCGCCAGCGAGGTCAGAACCACGGCGAGCAAAAGCTTAACCGCCTCCGCCCGATATAGCGCCCCTAAGGCGGCCTGCGGATTCGCCTTCGCATCATGGGCGAAGACCCGAACGGCGACGTACAGGCTCAACGCGGCGCTTATCCCCCCGCCGGCTGTCGCAGCAAGCGCGGCGCGCCCGCCCACTGTGACCAGCCAGATCAGAGCCAGGGCCGCCGTTATGGCGAGCTGCAGGCGTATCACCCGCCATGCGATCCGCATCGGTCGCCGCAACTCCCTTATCGCCAAAGGGCCCCTAGCAAGCCGGAGGGGAGTATAATGAAGGGGTGGTCCGGGTTCAACAGCGGATGTCGCGCTGCGGAAACGCACTAGTGGATATGCTCGAGGATGCCGTCCAGCTCATCGAGGCTGTTGTATTCGATCACCAGCCGTCCCTTACCGCTGCGGCCGTGACGGATCGCCACCCGGGCGCCCAGCCGTCCGCTGAGATCGTCCTGCAGGCGCCGGAGATTCGGATCGGAACTCTCGGAAGGCGCCGTCGACGGGCGGGCGGGCTCGCCGGCACGACGCACCAAGGCCTCGGTTTCGCGAACCGACAACCCCTTCTCGGCGACCTGACGCGCGATCCTCGCCTGGTCGGCGGCCGGGAGGGCCAGCAGCGCACGGGCATGGCCCATTTCGAGGCGGCGCTCGGCGATCAGCGCCTTGACCTCGGGCGCGAGCTCGAGCAGGCGCAGGAGGTTGGAGACACTCGCTCGGGAGCGGCCCACCGCATCGGCGACGCCCTGGTGGGTCATCCCGAACTCGCCGGTCAGGCGCTTTAACGCCGAGGCCTCCTCCAGCGGGTTGAGGTCCTCGCGCTGGATGTTCTCGATCAGCGCCACCGCGATGGCGGTCTCGTCGGGGACATCCCGAACGAGCGCCGGTATGTCCTCGATGCCGGCCAGCTGTGCGGCCCGCCAGCGCCGCTCGCCGGCGATGATCTCGTAGCGTTCGTCGGGTAAGGGGCGCACGACGATGGGCTGGACCACGCCCTGGGCCCGGATGGAGTCCGCGAGCTCCTGCAACGCGGCTGGATCGAACTCCGTACGCGGCTGAAAGCGTCCACGCTCCAAGAGGTCGATGGGGAGCTTGCGCAGCTCGCCCCGGGCCTCCGCCGCCTCGCTCGCCTCCTCGGGCTCGGCGCCGAGCAGCGCGTCCAGACCTCGCCCTAGTCCCCTTCGCTTCTGGCTCATGCCTGCCCCCTAGGCCTCGGCGACGCTGCGTCGTTCCCGGCGCAGTAGCTCAGAGGCCAGTGCCATATAGGCGATGGCCCCGCGGGAGGAGCGGTCGTACTGCAGCGCCGGGCGACCATGGCTGGGTGCCTCGGCGAGGCGCACATTGCGCGGGATCTGGGTGCGATAGACCTGTTCGTCGAAGTGCGCGAGCAGCTGCGCGCCCACCTGGTTGGCCAAGTTGTTGCGCGGGTCGAACATCGTCCGCAGCAACCCCTCGATCTGCAGTGCCGGATTCGCCGACTGCTGCACCCGGCGAATGGTATTGAGCAGCGCGGTAAGGCCTTCGAGGGCGTAGTACTCGCACTGGATGGGGATGAGCACCCGGTCGGCAGCCACCAGGGCGTTGACGGTGAGGATGTTCAGCGCCGGCGGGCAGTCGATGATCGCGTAGTCATAGTCGCCGGCCACCGGGGCCAGGGCGTCGGCGAGGCGACGCTCGCGCCCCTCGGCCTCGAGCAGTGCCACCTCCGCGGCGGTGAGGTCGCCGTTGGCCGGCAGCAGGTCGAAGCCCGCCTCCGGCAGGGCGAGGCGGACGTCAGCGGCATCGGCGAGCCCCATCAGAAGCTCGTAGTTGGTGGCCTCCAGGGTCTCCTTGTCGGCGCCGGCACCCACCGTGGCATTACCCTGGGGGTCCATGTCCACGAGCAGTACGCGCCGGCGGTTGGCGGCCAGGGAGGCGGCGAGGTTCACGCAGGTGGTGGTCTTTCCGACCCCGCCCTTCTGGTTGGTCACGGCGATGATCCGAGTCATTGTTCAGCCCTGAGCTCGACGAGGTGGCGCTCGGCGTCCAGACCGGGGATCTGGAGCGGAAAGATCTGCCATGATACCCCCATACCGGCGAGGGCCGACAACTCCGCCTGCGGGTAGCGCCCCTTCATGGCCAGTGCGCGGCCGTCAGCGGTCAGGCGGGGAGCGGCGAGGCGCCAGAATCCGGGGAGGTCGGTGAAGGCCCGGGCAATCACCCGCGTGTAACGGCCGTCCAGATCCTCCGCCCGCGCCTGGATCACCTGGCAGTTGTCGAGGTCGAGGGTCATCACCGCCTGGCGCAGGAAACGCACCTTCTTGCCGTTGCTATCCAATAGGGTCACCGCAAGCCCCCGCCGGGCGATGGCCAGCGGGATCCCGGGTAGCCCGGGGCCGGTACCGACGTCCAGGAGGCTGCCCGGCGCGACCCAGGGCAGGACGGCGAGACTGTCGAGCAGGTGCCGGGTGACCATCTCCCGTGGCTCGCGTACCGCGGAGAGATTATAGGCACGGTTCCAGCGCGCGAGCAGCATGACGTAGTCGATGAGCTGTTCCCGCGTCGGTTCGCTGACGTCCAGGGCCATGATCGCGAGGCCTTCCTCGAGGCGTGCGCGGAGCACGGCACGTTCGGGCTCAGGCACTGCGGCGCAGCGCCCCCCGTCGCTTGAGATGGACCAGAAGCAACGACACCGCCGCCGGGGTGACCCCGTCGATGCGACCGGCCTGGCCGAGAGTGGCGGGCCGATGGCGGACGAGCTTCTCGCGGGCCTCGGCGGACAGCCCCGGTACTGCGTCATAATCGAGATCCGAGGGTATAGTCACGTCCTCGTGACGACCGGCCTGCTCCACCTGGCGGCGCTGGCGCTCGAGATAACCGGCGTACTTCGCCTGGATCGAGACCTGCTCAGCACTGCGCCCCGGCGGCAGCCCGGCCTCCATCCCCGGGAACGCCCGCAACGCCTCATAGCCCACCCCGGGCCGGCGCAGCAGATCGAGCAGGTTCTGCTCCCGGGCCAGGGGCTCGCCGAGCACCTCTTCGGCTACCGCGGCCGGCAGCCGGGAAGGGGTCACCACCGTGGAGCGCAGTCGTTGGGTCTCGCGCTCCACCGCCTCGGCGTGGGCCTCGATCGCCGCCCATTGGGCCTCATCGATCAGGCCATAGTCCCGGGCGACGACGCCGAGGCGTAGATCGGCGTTGTCCTCGCGCAGGTGCAGACGGTACTCGGCGCGGGAGGTGAACATACGATAGGGCTCGCGGGTGCCCCGCGTTACCAGGTCGTCGATGAGCACGCCGGTATAGGCCTGGTCCCGGCGCGGGCACCAGGGATCGCGGCCGGCGGCCGCGGCGGCGGCGTTCATCCCCGCGACCAGGCCCTGGGCCGCGGCCTCCTCGTAACCGGTGGTGCCATTGATCTGACCGGCGAGATACAGGCCGGGGAGATAGCACGTCTCCAGGCCGGGCTGCAGGTCGCGGGGGTCAAGGAAGTCGTACTCGATGGCATAACCCGGACGGGTCACGTGGGCCGCTTCGAAGCCCGGGATGCGGCGCACCATCTCGAGCTGGGCCTCGAAGGGCAGACTGGTGGAGATGCCGTTGGGATAGACCTCGTGGGTGTCCAGCCCCTCGGGCTCGACGAAGATCTGATGGGAGTCACGATCGGGGAAGCGTACCACCTTGTCCTCGATGGACGGGCAGTACCGCGGCCCCACCCCCTCGATCTCGCCGGAGAACATGGGCGAACGCGCGAGCGCCGCGCGGATGACCTCGTGGGCCGTCTCGCTCGTCCGGGTGATGTGGCAGGGGAGTTGGCGCGGGTGCTCATCGCCGCGGCTCCATAGGGAGAAGTAGGGGACCGGCTCGTCACCGGGCTGCTCCGCGAGCCGGGAGTAATCGATGGAACGCCCGTCAATGCGCGGCGGGGTGCCGGTCTTGAGCCGCTCCACCGTGGTCGGCAGCTCGCGTAGCCGGCGGGCGAGGGCGTTGGCCGGCGGATCGCCGGCGCGCCCCCCCTGGTGGCTGCGCTCGCCGATGTGGATGCACCCGCCGAGGAAGGTCCCCACGGTGAGCACCACCCGGGGTGCGCGGAACACCACCCCCATCTGGGTGATCACGCCGGCGATCCGACCCCCCTCCACCAGCAGATCCTCCACCCCCTGCTGGAAGAGCTCCAGCCCCGGTTGCGCCTCCAGCGCCGCCCGCACCGCCTGGCGATACAGGCTGCGGTCGGCCTGGGCCCGCGTCGCCCGCACCGCCGGCCCCTTGCGACCATTCAGGGTGCGGAACTGGATCCCGGCGCGATCGATGGCCCGAGGCATGATCCCGCCAAGGGCATCGATCTCGCGGACCAGATGGCCCTTGCCGATACCGCCGATGGCGGGATTGCAGCTCATCTGCCCGATGGTCTCGATATTCTGGGTGAGCAGCAGCGTGCGCGCGCCCATACGTGCCGCAGCGGCCGCCGCCTCGGTGCCGGCATGGCCACCGCCGACCACGATGACCTGATACTCACGTCCGAATTCCACAACGCCTCTCCCGCTGATACGTCGCCCTGGCCAGGTTCGGCAAACGCGCCCGCTCACTTGCCGATGCAGAAGGTGGCGAAGATCCGCCCCAGCAGCTCCTCGCTGGTCACCCTACCGGTGATCTCCCCGAGGGCCTCCTGGGCGAGACGGAGCTCCTCGGCCACGACCTCGCCGGCGGCCTCCCCGGCGAGGACGCCCGCGGCCACCTGTAGATGCCCCCCCGCAGTCTCCAGGGCCTCGATATGCCGGCGGCGGGCGGTAAACGTCGAATCCCCGGGACTGTACCCCATCACCGCCTTTAGATGGGAGGCCAGGGCCTCCATGCCGGCCCCCGTATGCGCCGACAGCCGCACCTCGTCGCCGAGCGAGCCCGGCCCCGTGCCGGGGGCGACGCCCGTGAGGTCGATCTTGTTGCGAATCACACTGAGCGCGGTGCCCGCCGGCAGCCGCGCCGCGAGCTCGCACTCCGCCGGCCCCGGCCCGGCGGTGTCGTCGACCACCAGCAACACGCGATCGGCACGCTCAATGGCCTGCCAGGCGCGGCGCACGCCCTCGAGCTCCACCGGGTTGTCGGTGTCCCGCAGCCCGGCGGTATCCAGCACCTCCATGGGGAGCCCGTCGATGCGGATCTGCTCGCGTAGCACGTCCCGTGTGGTGCCGGGGATCTCGGTGACGATAGCCGTCTCGCCGCCGGCGAGACGATTGAGCAGGCTCGACTTCCCGGTGTTCGGCCGGCCGATGATCACCACCGTCATGCCTTCCCCCAGGGCCCGGCCGCGACGCGCCGCGGCGAGTGTCTGCTCCAGGTCCTCCTGCAGGCCGGCGAGGCGGTGGGCAACGGCCGGGTCCGCCAGGAAGTCGATATCCTCGTCGGCGAAGTCGATGGCCGACTCGACATGGATGCGCAGCCTCGTCACACCCTCCACCAGCGCCTCCACCCGCTGCGAGAACTCCCCGGTCAACGAGCGCATCGCCGCCCGTGCCCCCGCCTCGGTGCGCGCGTTAATCAGGTCGGCCACCGCCTCCGCCTGGGCCAGATCGAGGCGGTCATTGAGGAAGGCCCGCTGGGAGAATTCCCCGGGCTCGGCATGCCGGGCGCCGAGCGCCACCACCCGTGCCAGCAGCCGGCCCATCACCACCGGCCCACCATGGCCCTGCAGCTCGAGCACGTCCTCGCCCGTGAATGAACGCGGCCCCGGGAAGTACAGGGCGATGCCCTCATCGAGGACTTCACCGGCTTCGCCCCGGAACGCCGCGAAGCGCGCGAATCGTGGCCGGGGCACGGTGCCGAGCACGCCCTCGGCGATGACGGGGACCGCGGGACCGGAGACACGCACGATGCCGACGCCGCCGTGGCCCGGCGGCGTGGCAATGGCGCAGATGGTATCGGTCGCCAGCTTTGCTCCTCCTAGGAGGCCCGCTTCTTCGCCTCCTCGCCCTCGATGCGCCGGGTGATCAGCCACTGCTGCAGGATGGACAGCGTGTTGTTGGTCACCCAGTACAGCACCAGACCGGCGGGGAAGAACAGGAAGAACACCGTGAACACCACCGGGAGGAAGGTCATCAGCCGCTTCTGGATCGGATCCATGGGTGCGGGATTGAGCTGCTGCTGCAGCAGCATGGTCGCGCCCATGATCAGCGGCAGGATGTAATAGGGGTCCGGCGAGGAGAGGTCGCGGATCCACAGGACCCAGGGGGCATGGCGGAGCTCCACACTCTCCAGCAGCACCCAGTACAGGGCGATGAACACGGGGATCTGGATGAGGATGGGCAGACAGCCGCCCAGCGGATTGACCTTCTCCTCCTTGTAGAGCTTCATCAGCTCCTGATTCATCCCCTGGCGGTCATCGCCATAGCGCTCCTTGAGCTGCTGCATGCGCGGCTGGAGCTTGCGCATCCGCGCCATCGAGCGATAGCTGGTCTCGGAGAGCTTGTAGAAGACTGCCTTAATGCCCAGGGTCAGGATAATGATCGCCCAACCCCAGTTGCCGACCACGCCGTGGATCCAGTCCAGGGCGATGAACAACGGCTTGGACAGCACGGTGAACCAGCCGTAGTCCACGGTCAGCTCGAGCCCTTCGGCGATGGCCGCCAGGCGGTCCTGGTCCTTGGGTCCGATGAAGAGTTGGCTGGAATAGGTGGCCTCCCCACCGGGCGCGACACTCTGCCACGGCGAGCTCATACCCAGGACATACTCCCCGTGGCGGACGCGGGTGTAGAAGCGCTGGGTGTGCTCCCGGGGCGGAATCCAGGCGGCCACGAAATAGTGCTGGATGAACGCCAGCCAGCCATCGGTGACATCCCGCGAGAGGTCCGAGTCGCGCATGTCGCCGAAGTCGTACTTCTGGTAACGGTCCTCGGGGGTGAAAATCACGCCGCCGACGTAGCTGCGAGCACCGAGGAAGGCCTGGCCGCTACCGCTTTCCTCACGCCGCAGCTGGGCATACTGGTAGGCCCGGTACGGGGATTCAGAGGCATTGCGTACCCGGTGCTCGACGCGGAGCACGTAGTCATCGCGACCGAACACATACCGCCGGGTGATCTCGACGCCGTTATCACCGGTCCAAGTCAAGGGCACGACCAGCGCGTCGTCGCCTTCCGAGAGCCGGTATTCGGCCTGCTCCGCACGCCAACGGGCACCGGCATCCGGCGCCGGGACCCCGTCACCTACCAGCCCCGCCTCGGCGACGAACAGGGGGGATTCCGGGCGCAGGAGGGGGAAGGGGGACTCGTCCTCCATGGACACCGTGTGCTGGCGAAGGCGCGCGGAGGCGATTCGACCGCCGTTGGCATCAATGCGGATATCGAAGAGATCGGTGAGCACCCGGATCGTGTCCGGCCCCGCCCCGGTTTCCGCCTGCGATGCCTCACCCGCGCCGTCCGCCGGTGACGAGCGCTCCGCTTCGGGGGCGTCCTCCGGCGCTGCCGCCACGGGGGAGGCCTCCTCGTCGCCCCCTGCGACCGGTTGGCCGTAATCCTCTTGCCAGGCGCTCCACAGCAGCAGCAGCAAGGCGCCAAGGGCGGCGAACAGGAACAGCCTTACGTTTTCCATCGACGGTTATCCTGTGGGTCAGGGACGGGATCGAGGCCACCGGGATGGCCAGGGTGGCAACGCAACAGCCGGCGCAGCGCCAGCCCAATACCGCGCAACGGCCCGTGGCGCTCAATGGCCTCCACCGCGTAGTGCGAGCAGGAAGGGAGGAAGCGGCAACGCGGACCGATAAGGGGGCTTATTAGATACTGGTAAGCACGTAGCAGCCCGATCAAGACGGCGCGCAAGAACGCTGCACCCGCTCGAGCAACCGCTCGCAGGCCGCGGCGAGATCGCGCCGGCCCGCGGTGCGCGCCGGCGGGCGCGCGATCACCACAATATCGACAGGGGGCATTCGGTGGCGTTGATGGCGAAAGCATTCCCGGATGATCCGCTTGATCCGATTGCGGTCCGCGGCACGGGGCGCCGTGCGCCGCGAAACCGCTAGCCCAAGGCGCGCCCCGCACGGCCACTCCTGGCGGCGGTAGAGCAGCGTAAAGCGGGAGTCGGCGACGCGCACCGCATCGGCGAAGACGCGGGAGAACGCCCGGGAATCGGTGAGTCGGGCGCTGCGCGGAAACGCGAAGCGCGAGCCGCCACCAGCCGCGCCGGACGCCAAGCCTACGGCGTCAGCCGGGCGCGCCCCTTGGCACGGCGCCGGGCGAGCACTTTGCGCCCGTTTCGGGTGGCCATCCGCGCGCGAAACCCGTGGGTGCGCTTGCGCCGGATCACACTGGGTTGAAACGTCCTCTTCATGACGTGGTACCGCTCTCGATTCGGTCGTATTTAGGGGAAGCGGCCGGCGGCAACGTGCCGGCGGGCCGGGGTTCGGCCGAGCACGCGACAGTACTCACAGACCCGGGGCATGTCAATGGCCTGCGGCTGTGGATAACCTGGGGGTTAGCAATTAGACTTCCGCCATTACACGCCCTTCATCCCGACCACAGTGAGGTAGGACGCCCGTGGCCGAGTCGCTATGGAAGGATTGTCTGCGTCGCCTCGAACGCGAAATCCCCGACCAGCAGCTCAATACTTGGATCAGGCCGTTGCAGGCCCGGGAGGACACGGAGCAGCTGTGCCTGTACGCACCCAATCGCTTCGTTCTTGACTGGGTGCGCGAGCACTTCGCCGCGCGCATTCAGGAGCTTCTGGCGAGCCAGCGACCCGATGCGCCGCCGGCGCTGCGCCTGGAGATCGGGACCAGCACGGTCCCGCGAAGCGAGCCGGAGACGCCCCGGGAAGAGGCCCCGGTAGCTGAGGAGCGCCGGGTTCGGCCGTCCGCATCGAGCCTGAACCCGAACTTCACCTTCGATACCTTCGTAGAGGGCAAATCCAACCAGCTAGCCCGGGCGGCGAGCATGCAGGTGGTCGAGAACCCCGGCGGCGCCTATAACCCATTGTTTATCTACGGCGGCGTCGGCCTCGGCAAGACCCATCTGATGCACGCCATCGGTAACCGCTTGCTCGCCGGCCGGCAGGGGGGACAGGTTCTTTACCTGCATTCCGAGCGGTTTGTCGCGGATATGGTCAAGGCCCTCCAGCACAACGCGATCAACGAATTCAAGCGCCACTACCGGGGCGTGGACGCCCTGCTCATCGATGACATCCAGTTCTTCGCGGGCAAAGAGCGTTCTCAGGAGGAATTCTTCCATACCTTCAACGCGCTGCTGGAGGGACAGCAACAGATCGTAATGACCTGCGATCGTTACCCGAAGGAAGTCAATGGCTTAGAGGAACGGCTGAAGTCACGATTCGGCTGGGGGCTGACCATCGCCATCGAACCACCGGAGCTGGAGACCCGGGTCGCCATCCTCATGAGCAAGGCCAGCCAAGAGGGCGTCGAACTGCCGGACGAGGTCGCGTTCTTCATCGCCAAGCGCATCCGCTCGAATATTCGCGAGCTGGAGGGCGCACTGCGCCGCGTGCTCGCAAACGCGCAGTTCACCGGTCAAGCCATCACGGTGGATTTCACCAAAGAGGCACTACGGGACCTGCTCGCGCTACAGGACAAGCTGGTCACGATAGAGAACATCCAGAAAACCGTAGCGGACTATTACAAGATCCGGGTTGCCGACCTTCTCTCGAAGCGGCGCAGTCGCTCGATCACACGGCCGCGACAGGTAGCGATGGCCCTGGCGAAAGAGCTAACGAGCCATTCGCTACCGGAGATCGGGGACGCCTTTGGCGGACGCGACCACACTACCGTTTTGCACGCCTGCCGGAAGGTAGTCGCCCTGCGCGAAGAAGATCGGCGGCTCGATGAAGACTATGACAACCTGTTGAGGACCCTGACCGCATGATGTGGAAAAGCTGTGTGAGAAGTTTGCAGCAGCGCGACGCCGGATTTTATCCACAACGTACACACAAGAGGGAGAATCACGGGCGAGCCATCATCCACAGCTTATAAACGATCTAACGGCCTGAGTAAAAAGGGATACTTATGCTTAATCACAAGTATCGCTCGACCCAATAACAACAACAGGCTTAGGTTTATACACAGTATTGAGATAGGGCGAAGATACATGCAGCTCCACATACCACGCGAGAACCTGCTAAAGCCCCTTCAGTCCGTGATTGGAGTCGTCGAGCGCCGTCAGACGCTCCCGGTACTCAGCAATGTGCTGCTGATCGCCGATGAAGAAGGACTCTCGATTACGGCAACGGACCTGGAGGTGGAGCTCCAGGCAAGGGTAACCAACCCGGTCGACGAACCCGGACAGATCACTGTTCCAGCAAGAAAGCTTCTGGATATCGTGCGCAACCTGCCCGAGGAAAGCACCATCACCTTGCGCATCGAACAAGATCGGATGGTCATACAGTCCGGACGGAGCCGATTCAATCTTGCGACGCTCCCGGCCGGGGATTTCCCGAACGTGGAGGATATCGGTGAGACCGAGACACTCGAGATCAGCCAGGCCAACTTGCGCTGGCTCGTCGACAAGACCCATTTCGCCATGGCACTCCAGGATGTCCGCTACTACCTCAACGGAATGCTCCTGGAACTGGAGAGCAGCCACCTACGAAGCGTGGCAACAGACGGACATCGCCTGGCGATCGCCGATCTGGAGGTACAACTGGAGCTTTCGGGTGCCCGGCAAGTGATCGTGCCCCGAAAGGGCGTCCAAGAGGTGCTGCGCCTACTTGAGCACTCCGACGAACCGGTCCGAGTAGAACTAGGGGACAATCACGTCCGCGCGCATCTACGAGGGATACGGTTCACATCGAAGCTCATCGATGGCCGATTCCCGGAGTATCAGCGCGTCATACCCGAGGCTAGTGCACAACCGCTAGAGCTCGACCGAGAGAGTTTCCGACAGGCCCTCGTGCGCGCCTCCATACTCTCCAACGAAAAGTATCGGGGCGTACGTCTCGTACTGGACAAGGATCGGCTTACGATTCGCTCCGAGAACCCAGAACAGGAGATGGCCGAGGAGGAGGTAGCGGCGGACTACCCTGGCGAGGGAGTGGAGATCGGTTTTAACGCCGGTTACCTGCTTGATGCGGTCGGGGCGATCGAACAACCGGTGGTGGTTCTACATGTTACCGACGCGAACGCCAGCGCCCTGATCCAGGGACAGGGTGAGGATCAGGTTCGTTACGTTGTCATGCCCATGCGCCTGTAGGGACGCAAGTTGGCGGCCGAGATCGCGGAGGGTCAACGCGCCTGGCTAAAAAGGGTGCATATCGAAGGATTCCGAAACATCGCACGGGCGGATCTTACGTTGGATGCCGCTACCACGCTGGTTACCGGGAGCAATGGTGCCGGCAAATCAGCGCTCCTCGAAGCGATCGCATTCCTCGGTTGGGGGCGAAGCTTTCGTCGAACCCCAGCCAAGGGGCTACTCCAACGGGGGAAGGAACAATTCGTCGTGCGTGGGGAACTGACGGGAAGCGCCGGGGATACCGAGCAGCGCCTAGTGAGCATATCTGAGGAAGCGGGGCTGCGGCTGCGGTTGAATGGGCGAGAAGAGCGCTCGATCGCGCGGTTCGCACGGCTACTCCCGATACAGGTCATCACAACCGAGTGCACGCGGGTGCTGACGGAGGGGCCGGGGGAGCGTCGGGCGTTACTGAACTGGGGTGTGTTCCACGTGGAACACGGTTTTGCGGATGCTTGGCGCAACTACCGACGAGCCCTTCGACAGCGAAACCACAGCCTCCGCCAGAGGGATGCCCGCACAACGATCGCCTGGGAGCCCACCCTCGCCCGCGCCGGCGAAGCGGTACACCGGGCCTATTCTCGGTACTTGGAGCGCATGCTACCCAAAGCCGAACGCCTCGCAGCCTCCTGGCTTCCCGAGCTATCCCTCTCCTGGATTTACCGTCGGGGGTGGGGGGAGAACCAGGAACTCCGTGGTGCCCTCGCGAGCAACCGCGACCGAGAACTCGAACGCGGATACACCCTTGCCGGCCCTCACCGCGCCGACCTCCGTCTCCGCGCCCTCGGTACCGATGCGCGCTCCGTCCTGTCCCGAGGTCAGCTAAAGCTCGCTGTTATCGCACTACAGCTCGCGCAACTGGGCCTACACGGCGAGCTAGCACAAACGACGCCGGTGCTGTTGCTCGACGATCTCGCCGCCGAGCTAGACGATCAACACTTGCGCGACATCCTTGCTGTGCTCGATTTGAGTAACGCACAAACGGTCTTAACCACCCTCGAGCCGGACCGTCTCCGTAGCATTACCTCCCCCGGTAAGATGTTCCACGTGGAACAAGGTCATGTCACCGAAATGATATAATGCAGCGGTTAACTGCAGGAACCGCCCTATGAGCGCACAGACCCAGTACGATTCGCACCAAATCAAGGTCCTCCGCGGCCTCGACGCCGTCCGTAAACGCCCCGGCATGTATATCGGTGATACCGATGACGGAACCGGCCTCCATCACATGGTCTTCGAGGTGGCAGATAATTCCATCGACGAGGCCCTTGCCGGCTACTGCACCGAAGTCGGAATCACCATCCACGACGACAACTCCGTCACCGTGGTCGACAACGGTCGTGGTATACCCGTCGACATCCACACAGAGGAGGGCCGCTCCGCCGCCGAAGTGATCATGACGGTCCTCCATGCCGGCGGCAAGTTCGATAACAACTCCTATAAGGTCTCCGGCGGCCTCCATGGCGTCGGCGTCTCGGTGGTCAATGCGCTCTCCTCGCGCCTGCGTCTGCTCATCAAGAAGCAAGGGCAGATCCACGTCCAGGAATACCGCGACGGCGAGCCGGTATCCCCGTTGCGGGTCGTGGGTGAAACCGACGAGCAAGGCACTCAGCTCACGTTTCATCCGAGTCCCGACGTCTTCACCAACATCGACTTCAACTACGACATCCTCGCGAAGCGCTTCCGAGAGCTCTCGTTCCTTAACCCAGGGGTGCGGATCATCCTCAAGGACGAGCGCACCGGCAAAGAGGATGTCTTCGAGTATGCGGGTGGTATCCGCGCCTTTGTCGAACACCTCAACAAGAACAAGCACCCCCTCCACCCGGCGGTATTCCACCTGTCCACGGAACGCGACGAGGTCCAGGTCGAGGTCGCCATGCAGTGGAACGACTCCTATCAGGAGGCGATCTTCTGCTTTACCAACAACATCCCCCAGCGCGACGGCGGGACCCATATGGCCGGCTTCCGCGCCGGGCTCACCCGAACCCTGAATGCGTTTATGGACAGCGAGGGCTACAGCCGCAAGCTCAAGGTCCATCCCTCCGGGGACGATATCCGCGAAGGCCTCACTGCGGTCGTCTCGGTCAAGGTCCCGGACCCGAAGTTCTCCTCCCAGACCAAGGACAAGCTCGTCTCCTCAGAGGTAAAGGGGCCGGTGGAGAGCACCCTGGCCGAGGCCCTGCATGACTTCCTCTATGAGCACCCCAATGACGCGCGGGCCATCGTCGAGAAGGTGATCGACGCCGCGCGGGCGCGGGACGCCGCCCGCCGGGCCCGGGAAATGACTCGCCGCAAGGGTGCGTTGGACGTCGCCGGCCTGCCCGGCAAGCTCGCCGATTGCCAAGAGCGTGACCCCGCGAACTCCGAGATCTATCTCGTCGAGGGCGACTCCGCAGGGGGCTCCGCGAAGCAGGGCCGCGACCGCCGCACCCAGGCGATATTGCCGTTGAAGGGGAAGATCCTTAACGTCGAGAAGGCGCGTTTCGACAAGATGCTCTCCTCGGTGGAGGTCGGAACCCTGATCACCGCCCTCGGCTGTGGTATCGGCAAGGACGAATTCGACCCGGATAAGCTGCGCTATCACCGCATCATCATCATGACCGACGCGGACGTGGACGGATCGCATATCCGGACCCTGCTGTTGACCTTCTTCTATCGCCAGATGGCGCAGCTGGTAGAGCGCGGCCATGTCTACATAGCCCAGCCGCCGCTGTACAAGGTCAAGCGTGGCAAGCAGGAGCATTACGTCAAGGACGATCAAGAGCTTACCGAATACCTGCTTACGTTGGCGCTGGACAAGGCCAGCCTCGCCCCCGGTGGCGGCGCTCCAGAGATCGGCCCGGAGCCGCTCGGGCGCCTGATCCGGCAGTACTTTCGAACCATGGACATGATCGATCACCTGGGACGCCGCAGTGACCCGGCAATCCTCCGCGCCATGACCAGCCTGCGGCCCCTTTGGGAGGACGATCTCAGGGATGGCACCACTGTCGGTGAATGGTTCGAGCGCCTGACGGCCACTGTGAACGAAAACCAGCCGACCGGCACGGAATACCGGGTGCAAGTTCGAACCGGCAGCGATGGTGGATTCCAGGATGCCGTCATCACCAAACGCATGCACGGTATCCTCTACCCATACACCTTCCCGGCCCAATTCTTCCTGTCCCAGGAATACGAGACCCTGCGCGGCCTTAGCGCAGCGCTGGAAGGTCTGCTGCACAGTGATGCGGAGGTCCGCCGCGGCGAGCGCAGCACCTCGGTGAGCCGGTTTGAACAGGCGGTGCACTGGTTGATGGAAGAGGCCAAGCGTGGGCTCTCGGTGCAGCGCTACAAAGGCCTTGGCGAAATGAATCCGGAACAGCTGTGGGAGACCACTATGGACCCGAGCACCCGGCGCCTCCTGCAGGTCCGTATTGAGGATGTGGTCGCCGCAGACGAGATCTTCACCACATTGATGGGCGATCACGTCGATCCGAGACGTGATTTCATTGAGAAGAACGCCCTACAAGTCAGTAACTTGGACGTTTAATCGGACTTATCTCCGGCGTCGCTTCCTGGGCCGCTCGTAGAGCTCGCCGCTGTAGGCATTGCGGGAAAGCGCCGCCGTACGAGACTCGATCCAGGCCTCTACCTCCGCGAGCAGCGCCTCCGGGGTTTTGCCAGCGCTTGGGATGGGCTCGCCGATCTCGGCCTCCACCACGCCCGGCATCATCCGCAGGCCGTCACGCGGCCAGTGTTCCCCGGCGTTGTGGGCCACCGGCACCACGGGTACCCCCGCCTCGCAGGCGAGTATCGCCCCGCCGAGGCGGTAGCGACCCTTATGCCCGGCGGGCACCCGTGTGCCCTCCGGATAGACCACGACCCAGCGCCCGGCGGCGAGGCGCTCTCGACCCTGCCGAATCACCTCGCGCACCGCATTGCGGCCGGCGGCACGGTCTATGGCGATGGGGCGCAGCAGTCCGAGCGCCCAGCCGAACACCGGAACCCAGATGAGCTCGCGCTTCACCACCCAACTCTGGGGGTAGAAGAGGCGGACCAAGGTAACGGTCTCCCAGGTGCTCTGGTGCTTGGCCATTACCACCGCCGCCGGCCCCTGGGCGTTCTCCTGGCCCTTGATTCGGTGGCGGATGCCGGCGCTTAGGCGCAGCCATAGCTCGACTAGGACGCACCAGCGGCTGATAAACCAGTAACGCCAACGATAGGGGAGCACTGCCGTAAAAAGACTGGGGATGCCCCACAGAAGCACCAGCGCGACGAATCCCGCCTGAAACAAGACGCCGCGAAACCAACTCCCTCGCCTCACCGTGTCCCCCCGCCGGCGATTGCCTTGGCAGCTGCTAGGAGATCGTCGAATACCGGGATACTCTCGTCCGCCAGTGCCGCCGCGGTGCGTCTCCCATTGCCGGTGCGCACCAGCAACGGGCGCGCCCCCGCAGCGCGGGCCGCCTCCAGGTCCCGGCGGCTGTCGCCGATGACGAAGCTACCGAGCACCGGACGCCCGAGCCGCTGCGCCACCTGTTGCAGTAGGCCGGGCCGGGGTTTGCGACATTCACAGTCGTCGCCCGGTCCGTGGGGGCACACGAAGATGCCGCGCACGTCGCCGCCGGCGGCACGGATCTCTGCTAGCATGTGCCGGTGGATCGCCTCGAGGTTCTCGCGGTCGATCAGCCCCCGCGCGAGCCCGGACTGGTTCGTGCAGACGACCACGTCAAAGCCGCTTCGGTTGAGCAGCGCTATCGCCTCGAGGCTCCCCGGCAGGGCCACCCAGTCCCGAGGAGTGCGGATGAAATCCGCCGAGTCCTCGTTGATGACCCCGTCACGATCGAGGATGACCAGCCCCGTCATGAATGGCTGCGCCCTGGCAGTTCCGAGATGTCTGCTACCGCCAGGAAGGCGTCGGCGAGGCGGTGCAACAGCGCCAAACGGTTATCCCGGACCCGCTCATCCTCCGCCATCACCAACACTCCCTCAAAAAACGCGTCCACGGGGCCAGCGAGACCGGCGAGATGTTCCAGCGCTGTGTCGTAATCACCCCTTGCTACCGAGCGTTCCACCGCGTCCCGTGCGTTGCCCAGCGCCTCGTGAAGGGTGTGCTCCTCGGGGTTTTCGAGAAGGCGCGGGTCCGGGACCCCCGCCTCCCCTTGGATGCCGGCCTTGCGTAGGATGTTGCGGATCCGTTTATTGGCCTCGGCGAGGCCGGCGGCTTCGGGGCGTTCCAGGAACCGCTGACAGGCCATGACTCGCCGATCGAAATCCACGACGCTGGCGACGGGGCCGTCGTCCCCGTGCAGCGCGCGTACCGCGGCGAAGACCTCTGCTGGTAATCCCTGCTCTAGGTACCAGGCACGTAGTCGCTCGACGGTGAACTCCATCACCGGCCCCACCTGGGCATCGCCATCGAGGCCGCCGGGCAGGTTATCCGCAGCGGCGGCGAATAGCTCCCGCAGGGAGATATCCCGCTGTGATTCCAGCAGGGTACGGGCGAGTCCGAGGGCGGCGCGCCGGAGTCCGAAGGGATCCTTGGCACCGCGAGGTGCCTTCCCGATGGCGAATATCCCCACTAGCGTATCGGCGCGCTCCGCGACCGCGAGGAGTTGGCCCAGGGGAGTCGCCGCCACGTGATCACCGGCGGAGCGGGGACGGTAGACCTCGTCGAGGGCCATGCAGAGCGCCTCCGGCTCACCGTCCTCTCGAGCGTAGTAGCGACCCATCACGCCCTGGAGATCCGGGAACTCGTCCACCATTTCCGTGAGCAGATCCGCCTTGGCCAGCCAGGCGGCACGCTCGGCCAGGGCCGTATCGATGCCAAAATCACCGGCGAAGCGACGGGCCAGCGCGGCTACCCGGGCGCTCTTGTCGTATAGCGTCCCGAGGGCCTTCTGAAAGACTACCGATGCCAGCCCCTCGACACGCTCCGCCAGCGGTGTCCGCCGATCCTGATCCCAGAAGAAGGCGGCGTCCGCCAGCCGCGGGCGGATGACACGCTCGTTACCGGCGATCACCTGACGGGGGTCGCGGCTCTCGATATTGGCCACCGCGACGAAACGCGGCATTAATCGCCCATCCGGCCCGCGCACCGGGAAATAACGTTGGTGGCCCTCCATACTGGAGATCAGCGCCTCCTCCGGCACCCGCAGGAAATCCTCGTCAAAGCCCCCGCTCAGGGCCACCGGCCATTCCACCAGTGCGGTCACCTCCTCGAGCAGGGGTTCGCGGATTACCGCTTCACCCCCATCGCCCCGTGCCACGTCGAGAACCCCGGAGCGGATGTGTTCCCGGCGCTGGTCGAAGTCCGCCAGTACCCGGCCGGGGTCGCGGAGTGTGTCCGCATAGTCGCGGGGGTGGGCGATGGCGAGGGGATCCGGGTGGTGGAACCGGTGGCCGCGGCTGTAGGTATCGCTATCGAGCTCCAGCAGCCGGGCGGGCACCACTTCGGTGCCGAGCTTGATCAGCAGCCAGTGGGCCGGGCGGACGAAGGTCTCGTCGCTGTCCCCCCAACGCATCCGTTTGGGGATGGGTAGCCGGCTGAGGGCATGCCCGATGATCCCGGGCAGGAGGCCGGCGGTTTCGCTGCCCGGCTCCACGCCCCGGTAGGCGAGCCGTTCCCCCTTCTCCGTTTCCACGCGCACAAGCTCCGCCACGGCTACGCCACAGGAACGCGCGAACCCTTCCGCTGCCCGTGTCGGTTCACCTTCGCTGTCGAAGGCGGCGGCAACGGCCGGTCCCAGGCGCTCTATCTCACGGTCCGGCTGGCGTAGCGCCACCTCCGGGATATGCACGGCAAGCCGTCGCGGGGTGGCGTACGGCTGCGCCGTTCCGCGGCTGATCCCGGCCTGGTCCAGGCCGTCGGCCACGGCCTCGGCAAAGCTGGTCATCAGCTCACGCAGCGCGGTAGGCGGCAGCTCTTCGGTACCGAGCTCGATAAGGAGGTCGTCGCGGGTCTCGCTCATGCTGTCTCGTCCTTCGCGCTATCCATCAGGGGGAACCCGAGGGCCTCGCGGGCGGCGTAGTAGCCCTCCGCGACCCGGCGCGCCAGGTTGCGGACCCGCAGGATATAGGCCTGGCGCTCGGTCACCGACAGGGCGTGCCGGGCATCCAAGAGGTTGAATGTGTGCGAGGCCTTCAGCGCCTGCTCGTAGGCGGGCAGCGGCAGACCGGCCTCCGACAGGCGGATGCTTTCGCGCTCGCAGGTCTCGAACCAATGGAAGAGGCTGGCGACATCCGCATGCTCGAAGTTGTAGGCGGACTGCTCGCGCTCGTTCTGCAGGAATACGTCGCCGTAGGTCACCGTGCCCGCCGGGCCCTCCGTCCAGACCAGGTCATAGACGCTGGCCTTGTCCTGCAGGTACATCGCGATCCGCTCGAGCCCGTAGGTGATCTCCCCGGTCACCGGGCGGCAGTCCAAGCCCCCGGCCTGCTGGAAATAGGTGAACTGGGTGATCTCCATGCCGTTAAGCCAAACCTCCCAGCCGAGACCCCATGCACCCAGGGTCGGCGATTCCCAGTCGTCTTCCACGAAGCGGATGTCGTGGACCAGCGGATCGACGCCGAGCGCCTCGAGGGAACCCAGGTACTGGTCCTGGATGTCCAGGGGCGAGGGCTTGAGCACCACCTGGAACTGGTAGTAGTGCTGCAGGCGGTTGGGGTTCTCACCGTAACGGCCGTCGGTGGGCCGGCGCGAGGGCTGGACATAGGCGGCGTTCCAGGGTTCCGGGCCGATGGAGCGCAGGAACGTCGCGGGGTGGAAGGTGCCCGCGCCCACCTCCATGTCCAGCGGCTGCAGGACCACGCAGCCGCGTTGGGCCCAGTAACGCTGCAGTTCCAGGATGAGCTGCTGAAAGGTGATCATTGCCTCGCCATCCCAATGGGGCATGGATTGCCCGGCTCGGACCGGGGGAGAAAATCGCAGAGTATACCGTGGGGAACGATCGCCGGGACAGGGCAGCGTAGGGCCCGTTTGCACTATACTAGTGCAACTGGTGCCCAGGATTGCACCACATTGAATCGCGCTGCCCCTGTTTGGGGTCCCGCCGCGGGGCATACCTGGGTGGTACTTTTATATTATATTGATTTTCCGGTTTATTTTTAATCTGGCACGGAATATGTATTCCTGGTCCGTGAACCGTTTTCGAACCACCAATCCGGAGGTAGCCCATGTCCCGCACCGCCGAGGATGTCCTCAAGCTCATCGAAGAGAACGAAATCAAGTTTGTGGACTTCCGCTTTACCGATACCAAGGGCAAGCAACAACATGTCACCGTCCCGGCGTCGACCCTGGACGAGGAAACCTTCGAGTCGGGCAAGATGTTCGACGGCTCCTCCATCTCCGGCTGGAAGGGCATCAACGAGTCGGACATGATCATGATGCCCGACCCGGAGACCGCGGTCATCGACCCCTTCTACGAGGAACCCACGGTCAACTTGGTCTGCGACATCATCGAGCCCGGCACCATGCAGGGCTATGAGCGTGATCCCCGCTCCATCGCGCGTCGCGCCGAGGCCTATCTGCAGTCCACCGGGGTTGGCGATATGGCCCTATTCGGCCCGGAGCCCGAGTTCTTCGTGTTCGACGACGTCCGCTGGGGCGCGAGCATGAGCGGTAGCTTCTATAAGATCGACTCCCAGGAGGCGGAGTGGAACTCCGAGCGGGTCTATACCGACGGCAACATGGGCCATCGGCCGGGAGTAAAGGGCGGCTACTTCCCGGTCCCGCCGGTGGACAGCCTCCACGACATGCGTGCGGCCATGTGTCTGGCCCTGGAGGAAATGGGCCAGGCGGTGGAGGTCCACCACCATGAGGTCGCTACCGCCGGCCAGTGCGAGATCGGCACGCGGTTCAACACCCTCGTGAAGAAGGCGGACGAGGTCCAGACCCTGAAGTACGTGGTCCATAACGTCGCCCATGCCTTCGGCAAGACCGCCACCTTCATGCCCAAGCCCCTCGTGGGGGACAACGGCAGCGGTATGCATGTGCATCAGTCCATTGGGAAGACCGGCGAGGCCCTGTTCGCCGGTGACCAGTACGGTGGGCTCTCGGAGACAGCGCTGTACTACATCGGTGGCGTCATCAAGCACGCCAAGGCCATCAACGCCTTCGCCAACGCCTCCACCAACAGTTACAAGCGCCTGGTGCCCGGCTTTGAGGCCCCGGTGCTGCTGGCCTACTCCGCGCGCAACCGCTCCGCCTCGGTGCGCATCCCCTGGGTATCGAGCCCCAAGGCGCGGCGGATCGAGATCCGCTTCCCCGATAGCACCGCCAACCCCTATCTGGCCTTTGCGGCGATGCTGATGGCGGGCCTCGATGGCATCCAGAACAAGATCCATCCCGGCGACGCCATGGATAAGGACCTCTACGACCTCCCCGCCGAGGAGGAGGCCGAGATCCCCAAGGTGGCGTTCTCCTTCGAGGAGGCGCTGGCGGCCTTGGATACCGACCGCGCCTTCCTCACCGCCGGCGGTGTGTTCACTGACGACGTCATCGACGCCTACATCGAGCTCAAGGGGGAAGAGGTCCAGCAGCTGCGTATGACCACCCACCCGATGGAGTTCGACCTCTACTACAGCGTGTAGGTCCTCCGTGCCCGGATGCCGGGCCGGCATCCGGGCACCGGTAGTGGTAGGGCATCCGCCGTGGCTGGACGAAGCGCCGCGGGCGCTTTAGATTGCGGGTATGTACCGATGGATATCGATCCCCTTCCTGCTGCTTCTCCTCCTCGCTACCGGTGCGGCCATTGGCGCGGAGGTCTACCGTTGGGTGGACGAGGACGGCAAGGTCCATTTCGGCGACCGTCCGCCGGAGGAGGCGGAACGCCTGGACATCGGCTCCCCCTCCGTGGCGGACCCTGTGGCCGTACCCGAGCGCTCACCGCCGGCTGGCGAGGAACAACCGGCGGGCGAGGAGGCGGTGGACTACAGTGTCCGCATCGATGCGCCGGCCGACGAGACCACGGTGCGGGACAACGTGGGCCGCGTGCGTATGAGCCTGGATGTGCGTCCGGAGCTCGGTTCCGAGCATCGTATCGTGGTCCTGGTCAACGGCAGCCCCGTGGAGGGCGGACCCTTCGAGGAGGCCGACATCGAGGTGCAGGGCCTGCACCGCGGCACCCACGAGCTCCAGGCGCTGCTCCGCGACGCCGAGGGCCGTACCCTCGCCCGCAGCGGGACCGTCACCATTTACCTCCATCAGGCCTCCGCGCTCTTCCCCAATCGCTGAACCGGCCGCGGTATGTTCGCGGCAGCCGAATTGCACCATAATGGTGCAAACGGAGACCCCGGTCGCGTCTGTGGGAGAGGCCCGATGAGCACCCCGGTCGGTGACAATCCCATCCTCGAGCATCTCGCCACGGCGGTGATCGTCGTGGATGCCCGTGACCGGATCACCGAGCTGAACCCGGCGGCCGAGAGCCTGCTGCGCATCAGCGCCCGACAGGTGACCGGGGTGGCCATCGGGGAAGCGCTACCGGGGCTGGATGGGCTTGCCGGGGCCCTCTCCCGGGCCCGCAGCCAGGGCAGCAGCTTCACCGACCGGGAGCACCGCCTTGCCCTCGGCGGCGAGTGGGTGACCCTGGACTGCTCGGTCACCCCTCTGCCCGATGGTGGGCTCGTCCTGGAGCTCGCCCAGCTGGACCGGCATCTGCGTATCAGCCGGGAGCATCAGCTCATCGCGCAGAACCAGGCCATCCGCGAGCTGATTCGCGGCCTGGCCCACGAGATCAAGAACCCCCTGGGCGGGCTGCGCGGGGCGGCGCAGCTGCTCGAGCGCGAGCTCGAGGATCAGCGCCTGCGCGAGTATACGGCGGTGATCATCGGCGAGGCGGACCGGCTACGAGGCCTTGTCGACGGGTTGCTCGGCCCCAGCACCCGGGCGCGTCGCGAGACGGTGAACCTCCACGAGGTCCTGGAGCGCGTCCGCCACCTGGCGAGCGCGGAGGCCCCCGCCGCGGTAAGATTTCGGCGGGACTACGATCCCTCCATTCCGCCGCTTCAGGGTGTTCGCGACCAGCTCCTGCAGGCCCTGCTCAACCTGGTCCGCAACGCCCTGCAGGCCGTCGACGGTCACGGCACCATTACCCTGCGTACCCGGACCCAGCGGCGTTTCACCATCGGCGATGTGCCCCACCGGCTGGTCGCGCGGATCGATGTCATCGATGACGGTCCCGGGATCCCGCCGGAGCTCATCGAGCGGATCTTCTATCCGATGATCACCTCGCGTCCCGAAGGCAGCGGCATCGGCCTCCCCATCGCCCAGAACCTGGTGGCCCAGCACGGTGGGCTCATCGAGTGCGAGAGCGAGCCGGGGAACACCCAGTTCACCGTATGGCTCCCCCTGGAGGACGGCGAATGAGCCCTACCGAACGCATCTGGATCGCCGACGACGACCGCTCCATACGCTGGGTACTGGCGCGGGCGCTCGAGGCCGAGGGGCTGGCCGCGGAGGGGTACGCCAGCGCTGAGGAGGTGCTGGCGGCGCTGGATCACCGCCGGCCGGACGTCCTCGTTACCGACATCCGCATGCCGGGGATGGACGGGCTGGCCTTGCTGGAGCGCCTGCGCGAGCAGGCCCCCGAGGTTCCGGTGATCGTGATCACCGCCCACAGCGACCTGGACGCGGCGGTATCGTCGTATGAGGGCGGCGCCTTCGAATACCTGCCCAAGCCCTTCGACATGGAGGAGGCGGTAGAGCTGGTGCGCCGGGCCCTGCAGGCCGCCCGGGAGCGGGCCCCGAAGGCGGCGGACGCCGGTCCGGTGCCGGAGATCATCGGCGAGGCCCCGGCGATGCAGGAGGTCTTTCGGGCCATCGGCCGGTTGTCGCGCTCACATATCACCGTGCTCATCAACGGCGAGTCCGGTACCGGCAAGGAATTGGTGGCCCGTGCCCTGCATCGCCACAGCCCGCGGGCGGATCGGCCCTTCGTGGCGCTCAACATGGCCGCCATCCCCCGCGACCTCATGGAGTCCGAGCTCTTCGGCCACGAGCGCGGCGCCTTCACCGGCGCCCACCAGCAGCGCCGCGGGCGCTTCGAGCAGGCCAACGGCGGGACCCTGTTCCTCGACGAGATCGGCGACATGCCGGCGGAGCTGCAGACCCGATTGCTGCGGGTGCTCGCCGATGGTGAGTTCTACCGGGTGGGTGCCCATACCCCCATGCATGCCGATGTCCGCATCATCGCCGCCACGCACCAAGACCTGGAACGGTTGGTTGAGCAGGGGCGCTTCCGCGAGGACCTCTTCCACCGGCTCAACGTCATCCGCATCCACGTGCCGGCCCTGCGGGAGCGCGCCGAGGATATCGCGGTGCTAGCCCGCCACTTCCTCGCCACCAGCGCCCGGGAGCTCAACGTCGAGCCCAAGGTGCTCACCGAGGCCGTGGAACGGCGCCTGGCGGCGCTCCCCTGGCCCGGCAACGTCCGCCAGCTGGAGAACACCTGCCGTTGGCTGACGGTCATGGCCAGTGGCCGGGAGATCCGGGAGGAGGACCTGCCGCGGGACCTGGAGGGTGGTGGCGCCGAGGCGGAAACGCCACCCGCAGGCGTCGGCGGCTGGGAGCAGGCCCTGGCCGACTGGGCCCGGCGCGCCGGGCAAGGGGGCGAACCCGCGGCACTGGCCGGTGCCCATGACCGTTTCGAACAGGTGATGATCCGCGTGGCACTGGAACGGACCGCCGGACATCGCCAGGAGGCGGCCCGGCTCCTGGGCTGGGGCCGTAATACCCTGACCCGCAAGATCAAGGAGCACGGCCTGGAGTTATAGCCGTGGTATCCGCTCAGTTGTCCTTCAACTCGACCTCCACGAACCACAACTCGCGGTCGCCGGCGTTGATCACGTTGTGCTCGGTGCCGGCGCGGCGCTGGTAGGAGACACCGGCGGACAGGGTCGCCCGGTTCTCGCCGGAGGCATCCACGATCTGCAGCAAGCCGTCGGTCCCGGGGACCACGATGTAGTCATATTCGTGGCGATGCCATCCGGTCTCACCGCCCGGCGGGAACGTCCAGCGGGTGATACGGACGCGGTCGTCATCGCACTGTAGGTCGGCGTGGGCCTGGGGGCGGTTTTCGGGCATGACGCGGTTCCCTGCTGCTCGGTGTCGTTCCCAGTCTATCGCGGCGAGGGCTCCCTTGCGCTGCCTGCCTGCAGGGATATCCTGAGCGCAGGACCCACAGCGGCGAGGGATACCGGAATGCGCTGGACGACACTGATCGACGTGGAAGAGCTGCGCTCGGCGCCGGGCGCCGGTGACTGGGTGGTGGTGGACTGCCGCTTCGATCTTTCCGACCCCGAGGCCGGTCGGCGGGCCTGGCAGCGGGGGCATATCCCCGGCGCGGTGTTCGCCGATCTCGACCGCGACCTCTCGGGCCCGGTGAACGAGCGCACCGGCCGCCATCCCCTGCCGGATACCGACGCCCTGGGCGCATGGCTGGAGCGCCACGGTATCGGCGACGACACTCAGGTGGTGGCCTACGACGACGGCCCGGGTGCCATGGCGGCGCGATTTTGGTGGCTGCTGCGCTGGCTCGGCCACGAGCCGGTGGCGGTGCTCGACGGCGGCATCGCGGCCTGGCGGGCCGCTGGTGGGGGCGTCACCGACGAGGCCCCCGAACCGGCGCCGCGCCGGTTCCGGCCGCGTCCGGGCTCCATGCCCGTGGTGGAGACCGATACCCTGGCCGACGGGCTGGAGGGTTTCTGCGTGGTGGATGCGCGCAGCGCCGAGCGCTACCGCGGGGAAGAGGAGCCCATCGATCCAGTGGCTGGCCATGTCCCCGGTGCCCTGTCCCGGCCCTTCAACGCGAACCTGGACGAGGACGGGCGTTTCCTCCCGGTCGAAGAGCTCCGTGCCCACTGGGCGCCGATCCTCGAGAACGCCCGCGGGCGGCCGGTGGTGGCCATTTGCGGTTCCGGGGTGAGCGCGTGCCATCACGTGCTCGCCCTGACCCATGCCGGGCTCGGTCCGGCCGCCCTCAATCCCGGCTCCTGGTCGGAATGGATCCGCGATCCCACCCGGCCCGTGGCCGTGGGGGATGAGAGCCGGGCCGCCGAGGGGTGACCGACCCCTGGCGGCATGCCGTCGGCTTCGATGACGCGCCCTTCGAGCGTGACAGGGATACACCCGTGCTCTTGGTGGGCGCCGTGTACGCGGGGGCCCGCCTCGACGGGGTGATCAGCACCTGCGCGCAACCGGACGGCGACGACGCCACCGCCGCCATCGCCCAGTGCGTCAATGCCAGCCGTCACGCCACCGGCCTCCGGGTGATCTTCCTCCAGGGCATCGCCGTGGGCGGTTTCAACGTGATCGATCTCCCGGCCCTCGCCGCTGCCACCGGGAAGGCGGTGATTGCCGTTGCCCGCCGCCGTCCGCGCTATCTCGCCATCGCCCGTGCCCTCCACCGCCGGGTCCCCGGCGGCGCCGGCAAATGGCAACGGCTGCGTGCCGCCGGGCCCATGCAAGCGGTGGCCGGCGTATGGGTCCAGGCGGCGGGGCTCGAGGATCCACGGGTGCTCTCGGGGCTGATATCCTCCCATCAGCGTTATTCCCGGATCCCGGAGCCGCTGCGCGCCGCTCACCTGATCGCCGGCGGCGTGGTCTCCGGGGAGTCCCGGGCCCGTGTCTAGGAGGCAACGATGCCCATACGCCCGCGGCACCTGATGCCTGCCGCCCTCGCCCTCGCGGTGGCCCATCCCGGTCCCGCCCCGGCCCAGGACCTTACCTTCGCCATGGATGTCGCCCGCGAGCAGTCGGATCTCCGCTATGACGATGGTCGCCGCATCGACACCCGGGAGACCCGGGTCTCGGCGAGCTTTCGCGAGCCCTTGACCCCCCACCTCGACGGTACCCTGACCCTGGGTGCCAGCTGGGTCAGCCAGGATGGTGATCCCGCCACCGAGGGCGAGGACCTGACCGGTGGCTTCGGCGGCCTCGCCCTCGAAGGCGTATGGCCGTTGAACCCGGAGCTGGCCGTCGAGGCGGCGATGGGCTGGCAGTACCACCGTGCCTCCGGGGACGGGCGTGACGGCGACATCACCCTGGAGCGCCACGTCGGCAGCGCCCGCGGTGGCCTGCGGCTGTCAGTGGAGGACCTCTCCCTGGCGGGCGGCGCGCTCTACCAGTACACCGACGGCGAACGCCGGGTCGACGGCCTGGACACCCAGGGTTTTGAGACCGACGATGATGTCGGGATCTACGCCCGGGTCGGCCTCGGCACCGGTGCCGGCGGGGCCGTCGCTGTGGAGGCCGTCACGGGACCGTGGCGGGGGGTACGCCTGATCTTCTCCCGGCGCTTCCGCTGATCGCGGTGATCGACGTCATCCTCTACCAGCCGGAGATCCCGCCGAATACCGGCAACGTCATCCGACTGTGCGCCAACACCGGGGCCCGCCTCCATCTGGTGGAGCCCCTGGGCTTCGAGCTGGACGACGCGCGGCTGCGCCGCGCCGGTCTTGACTACCATGAGCGCACCTCGCTGGTCGTGCATGCCGATCTGGTGCATTGCCTGGCCAGCCTCGGGCATCCCCGCCTGTTCGCCCTCTCCGCCCGCGGGCGGACGCGCTTCGACATCCCGGCCTATGCCACCGGCGACGCCCTGCTCTTCGGCCCCGAGACCCGTGGCCTCCCCGATGCCGTGTTGGCGGAATTGCCGACGGCGCGGGTCCTGCGGGTGCCCATGGTGCCGGGCAACCGCAGCCTCAACCTCTCCAATGCGGTGGCGGTAACGGTCTTCGAGGTCTGGCGCCAGCTGGGCTATGCTGGCGGGTCGTAGGCCAATCCGGCTCAACGGAATCGTCAGGAGGCAATCATGAGCGCCGTCGAACCCCTGGGCTTCGGCCCTGCCGGCCCCGCCATCGAGGCACTCGCCGAGATCCTCGGCGAGCGGCTGTCCACCGCCACCTCGGTGCGCGAGCACCACGGCCACGATGAGTCCGGGTGGCCGGTGATGCCCCCGGATGCGGTGGCCTTCCCGGAGAGCACCGACGAGGTAGCCGCCGTGGCGCGGATCTGCCACGAGCATCGGGTGCCCATGATCCCCTTCGGCACCGGCACCGCGGTGGAGGGCCACGTTCAGGCCCTGCACGGCGGCATCGCCGTGGATCTCACCGGCATGGGGCGGATCCTCCGGGTGTCCACCGACGACATGGATTGCACCGTCGAGGCCGGCGTCACCCGCAAGCAGCTCAACGCCGAGCTCCGGGACACAGGGCTGTTCTTCCCCGTCGACCCCGGCGCCGACGCCTCCATCGGCGGAATGATCTCCACCCGTGCCTCGGGCACCAATGCGGTGCGCTACGGCACCATGGCCGAGAACGTGCTCTCGCTGACGGTGGTGCTCGCCGACGGCCGGGTCATCCGCACCGGCGGCCGGGCGCGCAAGACCTCTGCGGGCTATGACCTCACCCACCTGTTCACCGGCTCCGAGGGGACCCTGGGCTTTATCACCGAGATTACCCTGCGCCTGCACGGCCTGCCCGAGGCCACTTCGGCGGCGGTGTGCCGTTTCCCCGACGAGGATGCCGCCGTGCGCACGGTGATCGAGACCATCCAGTCCGGCGTCCAGGTGGCGCGCATGGAGCTCCTCGATGCCCTGCAGATGCGTGCCATCAACGCCTACAGCCGGATGGACTACCCGGAGGCCCCGCACCTGTTCCTGGAGTTCCACGGTAGCGAGGCGGGGGTCCGGGAGCAGGCCGAGCTGGTCCAGGCCCTGGCCGCGGACAACGGCGGCGGCGATTTCACCTGGGCGACCTACGAGGAGGAGCGCTCACGGCTGTGGCAGGCCCGTCACGACGCCTATCCGGCGGCGATACAGCTGCGCCCGGGCTGCCGCCCGTTCACCACGGATGTCTGCGTACCCATCTCCCGGCTCGCCGAGTGCATCCGCGCCACCCGCGAGGACCTCAAGTCCCTGCCCATGCCTACCACCATTCTGGGCCACGTGGGCGACGGCAACTTCCACGTGCTCATCCTCTGCGACCCGGACAGCGCCGAGGAGCTGGCCATGGCCAAGCAGGTCAACGAGGCGATCGTGCTCCGGGCCCTGGAGATGGAGGGGACCTGCACCGGCGAGCACGGCATCGGCCAGGGCAAGATCGACTACCTCTACCGCGAGCACGGTGCCGGCGTGGACGTAATGCGCACGATCAAGGAGGCCCTGGACCCGCTGGGACTGATGAACCCGGGCAAGGTCCTGCCGCCCCGGCCGTGACGCTCAGTCGAACTCGGACTTGCGGGCCCGCTCCATGAGGTTGCGGGTCGCCTCCGCGGGGGTAACCTCGCCGGCGAGCAGGGCGTGGACCTGCTCGCAGATGGGCAGCTCGACGCCTTGCTCGGTGGCCAGGGCGTGGACCTCGCCGGCGGTGCGCACCCCTTCCACGGTCTGGCCGATGCCCTGCTCCGCCTCGGCGACCCCCTCGCCCCGGCCGAGGGCCAGCCCCATGCGGCGGTTGCGGGACTGGTCGTCGGTGCAGGTGAGGATGAGATCGCCCATCCCGGCGAGCCCCATGAAGGTGCGGTCGTCGGCGCCGAGGGCGCGGCCGAGGCGCCGCACCTCCGCGAGGCCCCGGGTGATGAGCCCCGCCCGGGCATTGGCACCGAAGCCGATGCCGTCGGCGACGCCGGTGGCGATGGCCAGCACGTTCTTCACCGCGCCCCCGAGCTCGACGCCGACGAGGTCGCTGCTGGTGTAGACGCGGAAGCGCTCGTCGTGGAAGGCGGCGCCGATGCGCTCGGCCACGGCCTCGTCCCGGGCCGCGACGGTGACCGCCGTGGGCAGCCCGGCGGCCACCTCCCGGGCGAAGCTGGGCCCGGAGAGCACCGCGCAGGGGTTACCACCCAGCGTGCGGTCGGCGATGTGGTGGAGGAGCCCGCCGGAGCCGGCATCCAGCCCCTTGGTGGCCCAGACCACGGGGGTGTGGGGTTCGAGCCGGGGTGCCAGCTCGGCGATCACGGCGGCGAAGGCGTGGCTCGGCACCGCCACCAGCACCCAGTCCACGCCGGCTACCGCCCGGGCGAGGTCGGACTGCACCGCCAGGTTGTCCGGGAAGGCGGCGTCCGGCAGGTGACGGCGGTTGCGGCGCTCCGCCGCGAGCCGGGCGAGATGGTCCGCATCGTGGCCCCAGAGGGTTACCCGATGGTGGTTCCGCGCCAGAACCAGTGCCAGTGCCGTCCCCCAGGACCCGGCGCCGAGGACGGCCATATGGCCCGCTGACCCTGCCATCGTCGGTGGCCCGCTACTGCTCGCCCCCGCCCTCTTCGCCGGCCTGTTGTTGGCGCCGGCGCTGTTGGGCGTAGAGGGCATCGAAGTTCACGGGGGCGAGCACCATGGGCGGGAAGCCCGCCTTGCCGGAGAGATCGGAGACCGCCTCGCGGGCATAAGGGAATAGGATGCTCGGGCAGAAGCTGCCGAGCAGCCCCTCCAGGGTCTGCTGGTCAAAGCCCGAGAGCGCGAACACCCCGGCCTGCTCCACCTCGCAGAGGTAGGCGGTCTTGTCGCCGAGCTTGGCGGTCACGGTGATGCGGATGGCGACCTCGTAGCTGCCGGAATCGATCTCCCGGTGCCGGGTGTCGAGCTCCACGTTGGCCTCCGGCCGCCACTCGGAGCGGAACACCTCCGGGGAGTTGGGCGCCTCCACCGAGCAGTCCTTGAGGTAGACCTTCTGGATGGCGAACTGCTGTTCCTGTGCCTGCTGGTTGCCGGCCGCGCCTTCCTGATTCTCCGCCATGATGCCTCCTGGGATGGGATTGTCGAATTCGCCCGACTCAGCCGCGGCCCTCGGTGGGCAGGCCCTTCTCCGCCCACGCGGGGAAGCCGCCCTGGAGCTGGTAGACGGGCTCGTGGCCCATGCCGCGGATCGTCTGCACTGTCGACGCCAATCCGCCGCCGTTGCCATAGACGATGACCGGGCGGCCGCGGGCGCGCTCGAGACGGTCACGGTGCTGCTCGAGATGCGTGCCCGGGGCGTTGATGGCCCCGGGGAGGTGGGCGCTGACGAAGGCGTTCTCGTCGCGCACGTCCACGAACACCGCGTCCTCCCGGTTGTACAGGCGGGTCGCCGTGTCCGGGTCTACGGCATCCCGTGCTTGGATGCGCAGATAGATCTCGTTGGCGATGATCGCGGCGATCACCGCCACGGTACCGAGCACCAGCAGCGGGTGGTTGGTGGCGAACTCGACAAGTCTTTCCATTACGGATCCGTAACCGTCCCGAGGCTTGATAGACTGCGCATTATACGCACCACCCCTCATGATGGAACGCCACCCCAGCCATGACCGCGCTCGCATCCCGGCTGTTCCTCGCCCTGCTGCTTGTGGCCGGTACTGTCGCCGCCCAGGGGGATCGATTGGCCGCCGAACGCGAGCGCCTCGAGGCGGTGCGCGCGGAGATCGAGTCCCTGGAGCAGGCACTGGTGGAACGCCACGGCCGCGTCGAGGGTCTGGAGGCGGAGCTTGCCGAGCTCGAGGCCTCGGTCTCCGAGGCGGACCGGGCCCTGCATGACACCGAACAGGCCGTCGAGGCGGCCCACGCGCGCCTTGCCAGCTTGCGCGCCGAACGCGCCGTCGAGCGCGAGCGCCTCGCCGGCCAGCGCGAGCGCCTCGCCGGTCAGCTGCGCGCGCTCTGGCAGGCGGGGGAGAGCCCCTTCCTGCGCCTGCTGCTCAGCCAGGAGCAGCCGGACCGGCTGCAGCGGTTGAGCGTCTATTACCAGCACTTCGCCCGAGCGCGGGCGGCGCGCATCGAGGAGGCCATTGCCGCCTTGGAGCGACTGGATTCCCTGCAGCGGGAGATCGACGCTGAGCTCGAGCGCCTGGAGTCCCTGCGCGCGGAGCGGCAGCGGCGTCACGCGGAGTTGGAGCAGCGGCTGGCCGAGCGTCGCTCGCTGCTCGAGCGCCTGCGTGAGCGCCTCGACGACGACGACCGTCGTCTGGCCCGGCTCCGCTCGGATGAGGAGCGCCTCGGCGAGCTGGTCAGCGACCTCCGCGAGCGTCTCGAACGGCGCCGTCGCAGTGAGGCCGAGGCACCCGGGGGCGGTGCCGGTGGCGACGGCTGGCCGGTGGCCGGGGAGTTGCTGGCCTCCTACGGGAGCAACCGCTCCGGGGATCTGCGCTGGTCCGGGGTGCTTATCGGTGCCGAGGCGGGCACGCCGGTACGTGCCGCGGCGGGCGGTCGCGTGGTGTTCGCGGATTGGTTGCGTGGTGTCGGGTTGCTCCTCATCATTGATCATGGCGGCGGGCAGCTCAGCCTCTATGGTCACAACCAGGCGCTGTATCGCGATGCCGGTGACCGCGTCGGCGCCGGCGAGGTTATCGCCACGGTGGGCAGTAGCGGCGGACAGCGCCGCGAGGGCCTGTATTTCGAGGTCCGGGTTGACGGCGACCCGGTGGACCCGCTGGCGTGGCTCGAGCGCCGCGGCGGCCAGGGGTGAAACGGGGCGAGAAGGGAAACGACATGCGATTTTCAAAGACGCTTTACACCCTCTTCGCGGGGGCGTTGTTCGGCTTCATCCTCGCCACCGGCCAGCAGGTCTGGGCCGAGCGCGATGAGGCGCAGGCGAAGGTCCCCGTAGAGGAGCTGCGGGCGTTCACGGAGGTGTTCGGGCGCATCCAGCGGGGCTACGTGGAGTCCATCTCCGACCGGGAGCTCATCGACAACGCCATCCGTGGCATGCTTTCCGGGCTCGATCCCCACTCCGCCTATCTCGACCCCGAGGCCTATGAGGACCTGCAGGCGGGGACCAGCGGGGAGTTCGGTGGCCTCGGCATCGAGGTCGGCTCGGAGAACGGCTTCGTCAAGGTGATCGCCCCCATCGACGGCACCCCTGCCGACGAGGCCGGTATCCAGGCAGGGGACCTCATCATCCGCATCGACGGCCAACCGGCCAAGGACCTCAGCCTCGACGAGGCCGTGCATCTGATGCGCGGCGAGCCGGGTACCGACATCACGCTGTCGATCATGCGCGAGGACCGGGACCAACCGCTGGAGGTGACCATCACCCGGGCGGTCATCCAGGTGGAGAGCGTGAAGTCCCGGATGCTCGACCGTCGGTTCGGCTACCTGCGCATCAGCCAGTTCCAGAACGCCACCAGCGATGACGTGATCGCCGCGGTGGAGCAATTGCGCGGGGAGGCCGACGACGGTCTGCGCGGGCTGGTGCTCGATCTGCGCAACAACCCCGGGGGGGTGCTCAATGCGGCGGTGGACGTCTCCGACCTGTTCCTCACCGAGGGGGAAGTCGTCTCCACCCGGGGGCGCCTGGACGACTCGGAGATGCGCTTCACCGCCACACCCAATGATCTCCTCGGCGGCGCGCCCATGGTGGTGCTGATCAATGCCGGCTCCGCCTCCGCCTCGGAGATCGTGGCCGGTGCGCTGCAGGATCACGGCCGCGCCGTGGTGATGGGCGAGAAGAGCTTCGGCAAGGGTTCGGTGCAGACCATCGTGCCGCTTCAGGATGGTTCCGCCATCAAGCTGACCACGGCCCGCTACTACACCCCCGACGGTCGCTCCATCCAGGCCGAGGGGATCGCCCCGGACGTCGTTGTGCGCCCGGTGCAGGTGGCCGAGGCCGAGCGCAATGGGCCACGTCCGCTCTCGGAGGCGGATCTCTCCCGCCACCTGCGCGGTGACGGCGAGGACAACGGCGAATCGGGGGACGCCGGTGTCGCGGACCGCCTGGCCCGGGAGGACTATGTGCTGGCCCAGGCCCTGAACCTGTTGCGGGGCCTGGACATACTCGGTGAGCGCATGGCGCGATGAGCCGCGCCGGCATGGGAGGTGGTGTATGTCACGCGTGCTGGTACCGCTCGCCGACGGCTGCGAGGAGTTGGAGGCGGTGACGATCATTGACCTGCTCCGGCGGGCGGGGATCGAGGTCACCGTGGCCGGGCTCGGCGACGGCTCGGTCACCGCGAGCCGAGGGGTGGTGCTGCAGCCCGATCGGCCCCTGGCCGAGTTACTCGCCGAGGACTTCGATATGATCGCCCTCCCCGGCGGCGCCGATGGCGCCCGCCGGCTCATGGCGGATGATGGGCTGCGGGACCTACTGGCCCGCCACGCCGAAAGCGGGCGCTGGACCGTGGCCATCTGCGCGGCGCCCCGGGTCCTCGCGGAGGCCGGGTTGCTGGCGGGTCGCCGGGCCACCAGCTTCCCGGGCTGGCTGGATGATGCCGGGGGAGTCCAGCGCGCCGACGAGCCGGTGGTGGTGGACGGCCGGGTCGCTACCTCCCAGGGCCCGGGCACGGCCATGGATTTCGCCTTGACCCTGGTGGAGCTGCTGGAAGGCCGCGAGGCCGCGGCCGCGGTGGAGGAGCGGCTCCAGCGCCCGGGGAATCAGTGCCGCTACACCGGCTGAGCCGGGCTGCGCCTCAGCCCGGCTGCTCCACCTGGGCCGCGGACGGCACAGCCCGCCCCGTCTGCGGGTCGAGGCCATGCCAGCGGCAGTAGCCGCCGTGTAGCTCGTCGAGCCAGTCCCGGGTGCCGGTGACCTCGTTGAAGGTATACACGTGCAGGCCGGCAACGCCTGTCTCCGGCTGCTCCAGGGCCGGCGTCAGCCCCCAGATCAGGTCGTCGGCGCGGTAGACGCTCGGCTGTAGCAGCCGGCCCACCAGTCCCTTCTGCCGCCCTAGGGCACGGGTGGAGGCCCCGAGCCCGATCCGCACCGCCACCGACATCAGCCGGCGGCGTTCCATCACCCCCGGTACCCCGGCGTAGACCGGCAGATCCATCCCCCGCCGGCGTTGCCCTTCCAGCCACTCCAGCACGGTAGCGGCGTCGAAGCACATCTGGGTCACCGCGTAGTCGGCGAGCTCCGCCTTGGCCTCCAGCGCCCGCTGCAGCGTGGCCTCGTCCATGCGGTGGTGGCCTTCGGGATAGGCGGGCACGCCCAGTCGTGCCGGTCGTGTGGGCAGGCCGGCCAGGGCCTCCAGGAGCTCCACGCCGCCGGGGAAGGCGCCAGCGGGGACGTCGGCGTCGCCGCCGACCACGAAGCAGTCGTCGATGCCCGCGGCGACCATGCGTTCCGCCAGCTCCCGGAGGTGGCCATGGTCCGGGATCAGCCGGGCGGCGATATGGGGCACCGCCCGGAATCCCGCCAGCACCAGGTACTCCGCCGCCTCCAGGGTCCGCTCGATGCCGTGTTTCGGCGAGCAGGTCACCGTCACCGTCGCCCCCGGCGGCAGCCCCCGGGCGGCCTCGCGCATGCCCTTGATCGGTAGCAGTTCGTAGCGCGGGGCGGCCAGGGCCGCGCAGGCCCCGGCCTCCGGCGCTGCTTGCAGCGCTTCGCTCATGGCACTCACCCCTTGGGGGTCTCCTTGCGCGGGTCGTGGAATGGCTTCGGCACCACCACCGCATCCTGCACGCCGGTATTCGCCTCGATCCGCAACTGCGTACCCAGCTCGCTGTAGGCCGCCGGCACCATGGCGTAGCCGATATTGCGGTCCTGGCGTGGCGAGTGGGTGGCGGAGGTGACCTTGCCGATGCGCTCGCCATCGCTGTCGTAGACCGGGAAGACGTCGATCATGGAGCCATCGGTGAAGTAGCCGATATTCGGCCCGTCGATCTCCACGCCGACGAGCTTGCGGCTCACCCCCTCGGCCTTGATCCGCTCCAGGGCGGCACGGCCGATGAAGTCGTCATCGCCGCGCAGGTCGACCATCCAGTCGTAGCCCATGCCCACCTCGAAGGGATTCGTGTCGTACCAGATGTCGCAGCCGAAGGCGAGGATGGCCCCCTCGATGCGGCGGATGTGGCACGGCCCGATTACCTGCATGCCGTGGGGCCGGCCGGCCTCGAAGACCCGCTGCCAGAGCCGCTCGCCGTTGGCGGTGGCGTCGCGCAGATAGATCTCGTAGCCGATCTCGCCGGAGTAGCCGGTCCGCGAGATGACCACGGACATGCCGTCGATCTCCGCCTCCATGAGGTAGTAGTAGGGGATCTCCAGCACCCGCTCGCCGAAGAGATCCACCATCACCTGTTTGGCCCGGGGCCCCTGGACCTGCACGGGGGCCACGTCCACCTCCTGGATGGTCACGTCCATGCCGGAGTTATGGGCGAGCCCCTGGCACCACAGCAGCACATCGCTGTCGGCGAGCGACAGCCAGAAGCGGTTCTCCTCGATGCGCAGCAGCACCGGGTCATTGATGATGCCGCCGTCCGGGGCGGTGACGAAGACGTACTTGCACTGGCCGACCTTGCACTTGCGCATGTCCCGGGGCACCAGCATCTGGGTGAACTCGAAGGCATCCGGGCCGGCGATCTCGATCTGGCGCTCCACGCCCACGTCCCAGAGGGTCACCCCCTCCACGAGGGCCCAGTATTCGTCCACCGGGTCGGTGTAGACCCGCGGGTGGTAGTGATGGTTGTAGACGCTGTACTTGCGCACCCCGTGGCGGCGGGAGGCGTAGAAGAACGGCGATTTCCGCACCCGCGGGTAGAGCAGGATCTCCGGTGCCGCTTGGGTATGCTCGACGCTCTCGATGACCTGGGACATGGTTGCTCCTCCTGATTTCCGAATTCCGACAGCTTGCTCTGTGCGTCTCGGACCGACACCGGGTGGCCGTCCTTGGGAGGCAAGCTAGCGCTGGCGCGGCCCGATCATGGCACCGCCTGCGACTCGGTCTTTGGTATCCGCGCCATCGCCGGCGGGGCTGTCGTCAACGGCAAAAAGGATGTCGCAAACCCTTGTCGTCGCGACGAAAATCCGCGTCGCAGTCGGACAGCGGGGTGGTCGGGGCTTTCACTACTGTGATTGGCAAAGGCACACCAGCGGCGAGGAGAGCGGCCATGGCGACACTACCGGCGAGCGCGAATGTGGTAATCATCGGCCAGGGGGGCATTGTCGGGGCGTCGGTGGCCCACCACCTCATCGAGCACGGTTGGGACGGCATCGTCGGGATCGACAAGTCCGCCATCCCCTCGGACATCGGTTCCACCTCCCACGCCTCCGACTTCTGCTTCATGACCTCCCACGACAAGATGTCGTGCTACACGACCACCTACAGCCGGCGGTTCTACGAAGCCTGGGGCCGTTACTACCGGGTCGGCGGCATGGAGGTGGCCCGAGTGGGGGATGACCAGCGCATGGAGGAGCTCAAGCGCAAGGTCGCCTCGGGGAAGGCCTTCGGCACCAACGCCTACATGATCAGCGCCGCGGAGGCCGCCGAGCGCTTCCCCCTGGTGGATCCGGACCTCATCCAGGGGGCGATGTGGGACCCGGACGCCGGGCTGGTGGCGCCGCGCTCCCAGCGGGTGGCGGGGGAGATGATCGAGCAGGGCAGGGCCAACGGTCGGCTGCAGACCTTCGCCAACACGCGGGCGCTGGATATCGACGTCCAAAACGGGCGGGTGCGCGGGGTGGAGACCGCCAAGGGCTATATCGAGGCCCCCATCGTCATCGTCACCTCCGGGATCTGGGGGCCGATACCGGCGGCCATGGGCGGCGCGACCCTGCCGCTGATGCCGGTGGAGCACCCGCTGATGTTCTTCGGCCCGTATGGCACCTTCGCCGGCACCGGCAAGGAGATCGGCTACCCGCTGTTCCGCGACCAGGGCAATTCCGCCTACCTCCGCGACACCGGTGATCCCCGTACCACCGAGGGCGGCCAGATCGAGTGGGGCTACTATGAGGCCAGCGAGCCGCGGCTCGTCCATCCCACGGACATCCTCGAGCCCGGCGAGGCACGGCTGTCGCCGTCCATGCGCGACCTCTACCCGGATCAGGTGATGGAGGCCTACGAACGGGCCATGGAGCTCACCCCCGTGCTCGCGGAGTTGGGTTGGGACGAGAAGAGCTCGTTCAACGGGCTGCTTTCCGTCACCCCGGACGGCAGCTCCTTGGTGGGCGAGTCCCCGGAGACCCGCGGGCTGTGGTTCTGCGAGGCGGTGTGGGTCAAGGACGGCCCGGGCATGGGCAAGGTGCTTGCGGACTGGATGAGCCTCGGCCGCCCGGAGATGGATCCCCACGGCATCGACATCGCCCGGTTCTATCCGGTCCAGAAGACCCCCCACCATGTGGAGGGCCGTTGCCTGGAGACCGCCCGCAAGATCTACGACCCGCCGGTGCATCCCCGCGAGCCCTACGAGAACGGCCGCAATCTACGCCGCGGCCCCTTCTGGCCGCGGGAGAAGGAGCTCGGTGGCTACTTCATGGAGGCGGCGGGTTGGGAGCGTGCCCACGGCTATGCCGCCAACGAGGCCCTGCTGGAGCGTTACGGTGAGCGGGTGCCGGAGCGGCCCAACGAGTGGGACGGCCGGCACTTCTGGCGGGTGTCCAACGCCGAGCACCTGGCGTTGAGCGAGGACGTAGGGATGATCAACCTCTCCCACTTCGCCGTCTTCGACGTCAGCGGCCCGGACGCCGAGGCGCTGCTGGAGTACCTATCGGTCGCCCGGGTGGGCGGTAGTCAGCCCGCTGGCAAGGGCGTCTATACCCACTTCCTGGACGCCTACGGTGGGGTGCGCTCCGACCTCACCGTGGTGCGGCTCGCCGAGGACGTCTTCCGGGTGATCTGCGGCGGCGACACCGGCCATCGGGACTACGTCTGGATGACCCGTAGGGCCGAGGAGCGTGGCCTCGAGCGGGTGCACTTCGAGGAGCGCACCGACAGCCTGGCCACCCTGGGCCTGTGGGGACCCAACGCCCGCCGCACCCTGCAGGCCGTGGCCGATGATCCCGACGGCCTGGAGCCGGGGCGTTTCCCCTTCGCTACCGCCCGGGAGATCCGCGTGCGCGGCCTGCCGGTGTGGGCCTTCCGCATCTCCTACGTCGGCGAGCAGGGCTGGGAGCTCTACACCCCCTTCAGCTATGGGCTCACCCTCTGGGATATCCTCCACGAGCAGGGCGTCACGCCGGTGGGCATCGAGACCTATGCCAACAGCCGTCGGCTGGAGAAGAGCCTGCGGTTGCAGAACGTGGACCTGCTCACCGAGTACAACCTCTACGAGGCGGGGTTGGCCCGGCCCAAGGTCAAGCCGGCGGAATTCCACGGCAAGGCCGCCTACCTGGAGCAGCGTGAGCGCGAGCGCCAGCCGGCCTACCTGTGCACCATGACGCTGCGTGAGCACACCGACAGCCGCGGCGTGCCGCGTTACCCGGTGGGCCATTCCCCCATCCTCGACCCGGAGACCGGCGAGGTGCTGGTGGACCAGCGGGGCCGGCGCTCCTATGTCACCAGCATCGCCTATGGTCCCTCGGTGGGTGAGATCATCGCCCTGGGGTACGTGCCGGCGGACTATGCGGAGACCGGCCGGACGTTGACCATGGAATACTTCGGCGAGCACTATCCGCTGCGGATCGAGGCGGTGGGCTACCGGGCGCTGTACGACCCGGACAATGAGCGGCCGAAGAGCTGAACCGGGGCGGTGCCGGGGCCGCCCCGGCGCCGATCCAGCCGATCCCCTGCTCAGCCCTCCCCGGCCGGCCGGGCGGGGGGTGCCGGATCGATTGGTGCCGGGATCGTCTGCTCCAGCCGCTCGCGCCGGCGCTGGCGCTCGCGGCTCGGCGAGTGACCGAAATGATCGTGGTAGCACTTGGTGAAGTGCGGCGGGGAGACGAAACCGCAGGCCAGGGCCACGTCGGTGATGGGCATGTTGGTCTGCTGCAGTAGCTGCCGGGCCCGGGTCAGCCGCAGGTCCAGGTAGTACTTCGCTGGCGGGCAGCCCACGTAACGCTGGAACAGCCGTTCGAGCTGACGTCGCGAGAGGTTGGCGTGACGGGCGAGCTCATCCAGGGACAGCGGCTCGTGGAGATTGGCCTCCATCAGCGTGGCCACTTCCTCGAGCTTCGGCTGGCTGTGGCCCAGGCGCACCCGCAACGGCGTGCGCTGGCGGTCACCCACGTCGCGGATGCGCTCGTGGAGGAATTCCTCGGCGATGGCCTCGGCGAGCTCGAGCCCCTGCTGGCGGCCGATCAGCGTGAGCATCATGTCCAGGGGTGCGACGCCCCCCGAGCAGGTGTAGCGGTCCCGGTCCATGACGAAGAGCTGGGAGGTGAAGGTCACCTCCGGGAACATCAGCGCCTCGTGGATGCTCGAGATGTGCTCCCAGTGCAGGGTGCAGCGATAGCCGTTGAGCACGCCCGCCCGGGCGAGCACGTAGCCGCCCGTGCACACCGCGCCCAGGGGGACGTGGCGGCCCGCCATGCGGCGTAGCCAGGTCAGGGTCTCGCGGTCACAGTGGTGCTGTACCTCCACACCGGCGCAGACCACCACCAGGTCCAGCGGCAGCGGCTCCTCCAGGGGGCAGTCCACCGCCGTGCGCAGCCCGCTGCTGGCGCTCACCGGGGCGCCGTCCCGGCTCATCAGGTGCCAGGTGTAGAGGCGGCGCTCGGTGAGCTGGTTGGCCATCCGGAACGGCTCCAGCGCTGAGGAGAAGGCGAGCTGCGAGAACCCCGGCACCAGCAGGAAGCCGATATCGTAATGCCCATTCACTGGCGCGGTGATCGGCGCCATTGCTCCTCCTCCCAATGCTGCACCGTTCCCTGCCTATACAACGGTATAGACCGTAGTCTACGGCCCGTAAATCCGGGGGGATAGCGCCCCGACTTGCGCGTTTGCGTCGCGTATTTGCGCGCCTGCGCCACCCGCTGTTGGCGCACGGGTGCCGTTTCCCCCGCCGCCGAATCGTATCCCCGTAAAACAACGAGTTATGAGCTTCGTGCCATGTCGCTCCGGATACGGCGGTTGACGCCCGTGGGCAAACCGTAACGAGGGGCAGCGAGAATAATGGAACCCGTGGTAACGACCCTGTATGGCCCGTCAGCACGGGAGGAGAGAAAATGGCGACGAACCCGGAAGAGCTCGGCGAGAAGCAACAAACCATGCCGGACAACTTGAGCATTGCCCGCGGGGCGCAGCTCTGGCCTATCGAGGAGATCGCCCACCGTATGGGCGTGCCTGGCGAGTCCATCGAGCCCTACGGCCGCGGGATCGCCAAGCTGGATCTGGCCGCTGCGGACGCGCTCGCCGGCCGCCCGCGGGCGCGCTACGTGGTGGTCACGGCGATCACGCCGACGCCGCTGGGCGAGGGCAAGACCACCACCTCCATCGGCCTCGCCCAGGGCATGCACCACACGGGTCGCACGGCCACGGTGGCCATACGCCAGCCCTCCATGGGACCGACCCTCGGCATCAAGGGGGGTGCCGCCGGTGGCGGTTACAGCCAGGTGGTGCCCATGGAGCGCATCAACCTCCATCTCACCGGCGACATCCATGCGGTCACCGCCGCCCACAACCTGCTGGCGGCCATGGCGGATAATCATCTCCATCACGGTCGTGGTGTGGACCTGGACCCGGAGTCCGTGCGCTGGCAGCGGGTGATGGACATCAACGACCGTGCCCTGCGCAATACGGTCATTGGGCTCGGGCCACGGGCGGACGGGGTGACCCGGCAGACGGGCTTTGAGATCACCGCCGCCTCGGAGGTAATGGCAGTGCTCGCCCTGGCGGACTCCGTGGTGGACCTACGCCGCCGGCTCGGCCGCATGGTGGTCGGCTATACGCGTTCCGGCGAGCCCGTCACGGCCGAGGACATCGGCGCCGCGGGGTCCATGACCGCCCTGCTGAAGGAGGCCATCAAGCCCAACCTCCTGCAGACCCTGGAGCACACCCCGGCGCTCATCCACGCCGGCCCCTTCGGCAACATCGCCCACGGCAACTCCTCCATCGTGGCCGACCGGATCGGTATCCACGGCGGGGACTTCCTCATCACCGAGGCCGGCTTCGGTGCGGACATGGGCGCCGAGCGCTTCTTCAACATCAAGTGCCGGGCCTCGGGGTTGACCCCGGATGCGGCGGTGCTCGTCGCCACCGTGCGGGCGCTGAAGTTCCACTCCGGTCGTTACCGGGTGGTGCCGGGCAAGCCGCTGCCGGCGGCCATGCAGGCGGAGGGGCCGGATGACGTCCGCGCCGGCGCCGCCAATCTCACCAAGCAGATCGACAACATCCGTGCCCACGGCGTGGCGCCGGTGGTGGCCATCAACGCCTTCCCATCGGATTACCCCAGCGAGCACGCCGCGATCCGCGAGGTGGCGGAGGCCGCCGGGGCCCGGGTGGCGATCTGTACCCATGTCCGCGACGGGGGTGCCGGTGCCGCGGAGCTCGCCGAGGCGGTGGCGGAAGCGGCCGAGGCGGGCAGTGATTTCCAATTCCTCTACCCCGAGGACATGGCCCTGGACGCCAAGATCGAGCGTATCGCCACGCGCATCTACGGTGCCGACGACGTCTCCTTCTCGCCGGAGGCGCGTCGGCAGATCGACGCCTATCAGCGCCAGGGCTACGGCGATCTGCCCGTATGCATCGCCAAGACCCACCTTTCGCTGTCCTCCGACCCGTCCCTGCGCGGTGCGCCCACGGGCTGGACGTTGCCGGTCCGCGAGGTGCGGCTGTCCGCCGGGGCCGGCTTCGTCTACGCGCTTTGCGGCGACATCCGCACCATGCCCGGGCTCGGGGCGGATCCGGCGGCCGCGCACATCGACGTCGACGACAACGGCGAAATCACGGGGTTGTTCTGATGGCGGCCCGGGCGGACGAAATGACCGCCACCGCCGCCGGCGGGATCTCGGAGTTCCTGGAGGCCCTGGCCGCCCGGCGCTCCGCCCCCTCCGGCGGGGCGGGGGCCGGGCTCACCGTCGCCACCGCCGCGGCCCTGGTGGCCATGAGCGCCCGTTTCGCCGAGCGCCGCCGGGCCGATGCCGCGGAGATCGCCGCCGAGGCGGATGCCTTGCGGGATCGGGCGCTGGCGCTCATGGAAGCGGACGCCGCGGCCTTCGCCCCAGTGCTACGCGCGAGCCGCTGGGGGGACGCCGGGGCCTTGGAGGATGCCCTGGAGGGCGCCTGCGAGGTGCCCATGGAGCTGCTGGAGATGGCGGTGCGCCTCGCCGAGCTCGCCGACGAGCTGGTGCGCACCGGCAACCCACGGCTGGCCGGGGATGCCCGGGCGGCCCTGGCCCTGGCCACCGGTGGCGGCCGCGCCGCCGCGGCGCTCATCGACGAGAACCTGGACGGCGACCACGATGAGGGCCTCGCCGCCCAGGCCGCGGAGCTGGCCGACCGCCTGCCGTGATGCCGATGGCGGCAAGGGCTACTTCCTGGGCCAGGCACTGAGGCAGAAGAGCCCGCCCAGGGCGCCGAGTATCAGGCTCACCAGGGGGACGCCGGCGGTGACCATCATCGGGGTGTAGCCATCCAGGCCGGCGATGAGGAAGGCGGAGACGATCAGCGCCGCGCCGATGATGGCGGCGAAGTTGCGTCGGCCGTTGTCGCGGACTTCGTGGCGTAGGCGCTCCAGGGTGCGCTCCTGGTCCTCGACGCGCTCGCGCAGGGTCTTGGCCTCGGTCAGCGCGGTATCAATGCGCCCGGGAAGCTGGGGGAGGTATTCCCCCCACTTGGGCAGCTCGGCGCGCAGGTTGCGCATCAGCGCCCGGGTGCCGAGTTGGTCGCGCATCCACTGCTCCATGTAGGGCTTGGCGGTGCGCCACAGGTCCAGCTCCGGGTAGAGGTCGCGGCCCAGGCCCTCGATGGCGAGCAGGGTCTTCTGCAGGAGCACCAGCTGGGGCTGGACCTCCATGTCGAAGCGCCGGCCGGTCTGGAACAGCCGCATCAGCAGCGCCCCGAAGGAGATCTCGCCGAGCGGCCGCTCGAAGATGGGCTCGCAGACCACCCGCATGGCGCTCTCGAACTCGTCTACTCGCGTATCCGGGGGCACCCACCCGGATTCCACGTGGAGCTCAGCGACCCGGCGGTAGTCCCGGTTGAAGAAGGCCAGGAAGTTCTCGGCGAGGTACTTGTGGTCCTTGGGGCCGAGGGTGCCGATGATGCCGAAGTCCACGGCCAGATAACGGGGCGTGTCCGGCTCCCGCGGGTCGACGAAGATGTTGCCCGGGTGCATGTCCGCGTGGAAGAAGCTGTCGCGGAAGACCTGGGTAAAGAAGATCTCCACGCCCCGCTCGGCCAGCGCCTTCATGTTGACGCCATGGGCGCGCAGGGTGTCCACGTGGCTGATGGGGATGCCGTGGATGCGCTCCATGACCATCACCCGGGTGTGGGTGGCCGGCCAGTACACCTCGGGGATGTAGAGCAGCTCCGAGCCCTCGAAATTGCGCCGTAGCTGGGCGGCGTTGGCCGCCTCGCGCATGAGGTCAAGCTCGTCGTGGATGGTCTTGTCGAACTCACGGACCACCTCGACAGGGCGCAACCGGTAGGCCTCGTGCCAGTAGCGGTGGGCGAGCCGGGCCACGGTGTACATCAGCTGCAGGTCGTTGTCGATGGTGCGCTGGATGCCGGGGCGCACCACCTTGACCACCACCTGGCGGCCGTCGTGGAGCTCGGCGCCGTGGACCTGGGCGATGGAGGCGGAGGCCAGGGGGTCGGCCTCGAAGTGGGCGAACAGCGCCTCCACCGGTTGACCGGTCTCCTCCTCCACCAGGGCACGGGCGCGGGCGCTGGGGAATGGCGGCACCCGGTCCTGCAGCCGGGCCAGCTCCACCGCAATGTCCGGGGGCACCAGATCGCGCCGGGTGGAAAGGATCTGGCCGAACTTCACGAAGATGGGGCCGAGGTCCTCCAGGGCGCAGCGGATGCGCTCGCCCCGGCTCTGGCGGTAGTGGCGGAACCAGCTCCAGGGCATGAACAGCTTGAGAAAGCGCAGCGGCCGAAAGAGGTGGGTCGCCAGGATGACCTCGTCGAGGCCGTGCTTGATGAGGATGAGGTTGATGTAGAACAGCCGCAGCAGCAGCCCCGGGCGCAGGATCACGGCCGGCTCCCTTCGGCCCCGTCCAGTCGCCGTTCCAGCCGCCGGATCCGTGCCTCGAGGCGGTCGCAGTCGGCGCGCAGGCGGTCCACGTCGTGGATGAAGGCCGCCGCCTCCGCGGCCGGGGGCAGGTAGCGCGCCTCCTCGGTGAGGTATTCGCCCAGGGTCGTAATCAGCGAGTCCGCCGTGCGCTCCCCCCAGGCCCGGGCGTCGCGCACGCCCCGGCCGACCTGGTGGGCGATGATGTCGCCGGTGAGCCGGGAGAGCTGCTCCTCCCAGTCCACGTCCAGGCCGGCGAACAGGGCCCGCACCTCCTGGATGACGCCGACGTCGCCGCGGAAGGCCACATCCCGGCCGCGTCGGCCGCCGGAGCTCGCCAGGGCCAGCAGGCCAGGGACGCTGGCGTCCAGCTCCGCATCCGCCGTCTCGGCATCCCCGGGCGGGGACAGGCGCAGGCCGTCGGCCACGAACTCCGCCCGCGCCGCCAGCTCGGGGTCGGTCAAACGGACCGCCAGGGTGCGGCCTACCAGCGGTTCGAGGCGCCGGGGGCTGTCCGGGTCCATGGCGAGGATGCGGTTGATCGCCTGCTCGATCACCCGCAGGGCGCCTTCGGCGAGGATGCCACTGGGCTCCGCCATCGCCGCCCGCCTAGTAGACGTGGCCGCGGTGGATGGCGACCACCCCGCCGGAGAGGTTGATGTAGTCGCAGTCCTCGAAGCCCACGCCGGTCATCAGCTCGAGCAGGGTCTGCTGGTCCGGGTGCATGCGGATGGACTCGGCAAGGTAGCGGTAGCTCGCGGAATCGTGGGCCACGATCCGCCCCATCGCCGGCAGCATGATGAAGGAGTAGGCGTCGTAGAGGGGGCGGAGCGGGCGCAGGTAGAGCTTGGAGAACTCCAGGATGGTGACCTGCCCACCCGGGCGCAGCACTCGCCGGATCGCCGCGAGGGCGCGCTCCTTGTGGGTGACGTTGCGCAACCCGAAGGCCATGGTGACGCGGTCGAAGCTGGCGTCGGCAAAGGGCAGTTGCTGGGCGTCGGCGATGACATAGTCGACGTTCTCTACCACGCCGGCGTCGATGAGCCGGTCACGGCCGCGGGCGAGCATCGCCGGGTTGATGTCGGAGCTGACCACCCGTCCGTCGCGGCCTACCCGGCGGGCAATGGCCTCGGTGAGATCGCCGGTGCCGGCGGCCAGGTCCAGGACCCGTTGGCCGCGGCGGATGCTGCCCGCGTTGAGGGCCTGGCGCTTCCAGATCCGGTGCAGCCCGAAGGACATCAGGTCGTTCATCAGGTCGTAGCGCTCGGCGACGGATTCGAAGACCGCCCCCACCCGCCGGGCCTTTTCCTCCACCGGGACCCGCTGATAGCCGAAGTCGGTGGTATCGGGATCCTGTCGATGCTCGCCGCTGCCCACGGCTCACTCCTTTGCGGGGTTGGTTCGGCGCTCGATGCCCGCGCGCGCTAGCGCATCCAGGTAGTCCTGCCAGTAGCGCGCCTGATGGGCGCCCAGATCATAGAGCAAGTCGAAGGAGTATAGCCCCGAGTCGTGCCCGTCGTCGAAGACCAGGCGCAATGCGTAGTTGCCGACGGGCTCGATGCGGGTGATGCCCACCGACTCCTTGCCCACGACCAGCTGCTCCTGGCCGGGGCCGTGGCCGCGCACCTCGGCCGAGGGCGAGTAGACCCGCAGGTACTCGGCCGGCAGGTGGAAGCGGGAATCGTCGTCGAAGGCGATCTCCAGCACCGCCGAGCGCCGGTGCAGGCGGATCTCGGTGGGGCTGCGGCCGGTGTCGGTGCGCGGCGGCTGTTGCATGGCGACCTCTCGAGTTCTATTCAGGGCGGAGGCCGGGCGCGTGAGTCCCGCCGTGGACACGCGGTAAATACTTCCCTGTACGCTCGACGGCGGCCATCCCTGGCCGCCGACGGTCCGCGGCGGGACTCACACGCCCGACCTCCGCGCACCGGATTGTAACGCTCCTGTTGTGGCCTGGGCTCACAAGATGTAGCGGCTCAGGTCCTCGTCATGGGCCAGGTCGGCGAGGTGGCGGTCCACGTATTCGGCGTCGATGCGCACCCTGTCGCCGGCGTGGTCGGGCGCCTCGTAGGAGACCGATTCCAGGAGCCGCTCCATGACGGTGTGCAGGCGTCGGGCGCCGATGTTCTCGGTGCGTTCGTTGACCTCCCAGGCCACCTCCGCGATTCGGGCGACGCCCTCGTCGGCGAACTCCACGGTTACCCCCTCGGTGGCCATGAGCGCCTGGTACTGGCGCACCAGCGAGGCGTTTGGCTCGGTGAGGATACGCACGAAGTCCTCCACCGCCAGCGCCTCGAGCTCCACGCGGATGGGCAGTCGGCCCTGGAGCTCAGGGATCAGGTCCGAGGGCTTGGAGACGTGGAACGCCCCCGAGGCGATGAACAGGATGTGGTTGGTGTTGACCATGCCGTGCTTGGTGGAGACCGTCGATCCCTCCACCAGGGGCAGGAGGTCGCGCTGCACGCCCTCCCGGGAGACGTCGCCACCGGAGCCGGACTCGGCACGCTTGGCGACCTTGTCGATCTCGTCGAGGAAGACGATGCCGTTCTGCTCCACCCGCTCCAGGGCCTGCTGCTTGACCTCCTCCTCGTTGACCAGCTTCGCCGCCTCCTCGTCCTCGAGCAGCGGCCGGGCCTCGCGGATGGGCAACTTGCGGGTCTTGGTGCGCTCGCCGCCGAGGTTCTGGAACATGCTCTGTAGCTGGCTGGTCATCTCTTCCATGCCCGGCGGCGCCATGATGTCCACACCGGGGCCCTGGGCGCGGAGCTCGATCTCGATCTCGCGCTCGTCGAGGTCACCCTCGCGGAGCTTCTTGCGCATCTTCTGGCGGGTGCCGCTGCCGCTGTCGTCGTCCTCCCAGCCGCGGGCCCGCGGGAGCAGGGCATCGAGGATGCGGTCCTCGGCGGCGTCGGCGGCCTTGACCCGCACCGCCTCCATGGCCTCCTGGCGGGTCATCTTGATGGCGTTATCCACCAGATCCCGGACGATGGACTCCACATCCCGACCGACATAACCCACTTCGGTGAACTTGGTGGCCTCCACCTTGATGAACGGTGCCCGCGCCAACCGGGCCAGGCGCCGGGCGATCTCGGTCTTGCCCACGCCGGTGGGTCCGATCATGAGGATGTTCTTGGGGGTGATCTCCGCGCGCAGGGCCTCGTCCACCTGCATGCGCCGCCAGCGGTTGCGCAACGCCACCGCCACTGCCCGCTTGGCCTGGGACTGGCCGATGATGTGCTTGTCCAGCTCCTGGACGATCTCGCGTGGGGTCATCTCGGACATCTCGGTGTTCACTCCCGCTCGGTGCCGCCCAGCTCTTCGACGGTGAGGGTATGGTTGGTGTAGATGCAGATGTCGGCGGCGATGTGCAGGGCCCGCTCGACGATCTCCCGGGCGCCGAGCTCGGTGGTCTCCGCCAGTGCCGTGGCCGCCGCCTGGGCGTAGCCGCTGCCGGAGCCGATGGCGATGAGATCGCGCTCGGGCTCGACCACGTCGCCGTTACCCGAGAGCATCAGGGTGGTCTCGTGATCGGCCACCACCAGCAGCGCCTCCAGCCGTCGCAGGGCGCGGTCGGAGCGCCAGTCCTTGGCCATCTCCACGGCCGCCCGGGTCAGATTGCCTCGGTGCTTCTCCAGCTGCCCCTCGAAGCGCTCGAACAGTGTGAAGGCGTCGGCGGTGCCGCCGGCGAAACCCGCCAGCACGCGCTCGTGGTAGAGCCGCCGGACCTTGCGGGCGTTGCCCTTCATCACCGTGTCGCCGAGGGTGACCTGGCCGTCGCCGCCCAGGGCCACCCGGCCGTGGCGGCGCACCGCCAGGATGGTGGTGCCGTCGAATTGCCTCACGTCGGACTCCGCAATGGGGTGAATGGTCGTCAGGGTCGCCGATTCTACAACGGTGGGGCGCCGACGTCGGCCTTTCAAGGCGGCCGATGGCTGAGCGTATAACGAGGGGGCGCGTCAGTGATAGATTCGAACGGCCCATGCGGGAGCGAGGACCTTCGAGGTGTTCGGCGGGTAGTACTGCCTGTCCGGGTGGGGGACGCGGCGGCGGTGCGCCGCCGCGTCGAAGGGCTCAAAGACCGAGAGCGTCCGCGATGACCTCGTGGGCGTCGCGTTCACCGTCCGCGGTGGTGATGCCGCCGGTCTGATAGATGCCGCTCCGGGAGAACCAGCGATCGAGGAGCTCCGGGTTCTCGCGGATCAACCGTTTGCCGGCCTCCAGGTATTCCATGTCCTCGTTGTTGACGTAGTCCATCGCACGGCTCTGCTCGGCGACGGTGTAGTCGTAGTTATCCAGGAACTGCCCCACGTTGGCGCAGGCCCAGGCATAGCCCTTCCGGGTAACGGTGTTGACGATGACCTCGCCCTTGTTGGGCCCCCAATAGCTTTCGCCGCCGGAGAGGTACTTGAGGTCGTGGTTGACGTTCATCGGATGGGGCGACCAGGCCAGGAAGGCGATCCACTCTTCGCTGCGTTCACGCTTGCGCACCTCGGAGAGCATTCCGGGCTCGCTCGAGGCAACGAGCTCCCAGTCGCCAAGGCCGGCGTAATCATCCTCGATCATGCGCGTGAGGGTAGTGTTACCGCCGCTTCCGGGTTCTATGCCGAAGATTTCTCCACCAAATCGCTCCTTGTGCGCGTCGAGATCCTCGATGCTGGTAACACCCGCCTCATAGACGTAGCTGGGCACGCCGATGGTGTATTTCCCACCCTGGAGGTTGGGCGAGACGACGTCGATGGAACCCTCCCGGGCGAATGGCCGGAACACCTCGCGCTGCGAGGGCATCCACTGGCCTAGGAAGACGTCCAGTTCGCCTCCTTTCATGGTCTGGTAGACGATGGGTGCGGAGGCACTGGTGACTTCGGTGTCGTACCCGAGCTGCTCGAGCATCCAGCTCGCCGTGGCGGTCTTTATCGATACCCCGGTCCAGTTGACCTTGCCAAAGCGTACCGTATCGCAGTCGAAGTCCTCTTCGGCGCTCACCGCGGTACTCAGCATCAGGCCGAGGGTGGTTGCCAGGATGGTTACTAGTTTCAGTCGCATGTCATTATCTCTTGTGGCTTGGGGAAATCGGGAACGCCACCGGCAGTGCTTCATTCCGCCGCATCGTCACCGACCACTGCGGGGTCGAATGGCGGGCGAGTGAAGATGCGGCGTACCAGTGGCTCGAAATGGGCTAGCCCGCGCGTTGGATAGTTGGGGTCGAAAGCCGCCTGGTCGTAGCGCTCGCAAAAGTGCACGCAGCTAGCGAACCAGGGGTGGCCGCGGAAACGTTCGCGGGCCATCGGATCCTCGCCGATATGGTGACCGTAGTAATAGAGCTGGAAGACGCCATGGTGAGCGAGGACCCAGGTGACCTCCGGGCGAACGTACGGGCGGACTACCGCCGCTGCCAGCTGAGAATGATTGGCTGGCGCCAACTCATCGCCGATGTCATGCACCAGTGCGCCCAGTACCATCTCCTCGTCAGCGCCGTCGTCCTCGGCCCGGGTCGCCGCCTGTAGCGAGTGCTCCAGCCGTGTAACCCGGTAGCCGCTCAGGGAGTGCTCGAGCCGTTGCAGCGCAGTCAGAATGCGCTCGGGGAGACCCTCCATGTACTCGTTTTCGAGGCGTGAGAGGAACTCGTACTCGGCCCTGGTGCCCTCGCGCATTTGTCGAAATGCGACTGTCTCCATGGCGAGCTCCTTACCTCCAGCCGCTTGCTGTCGACATTGCCGGGTGGCTTTCGCCTTCGGCCCGCTCCTTCAGGGTACGGCACAGGCTCCGCGGCCCGTCCGGATCGATGTAGCACCCCTGGAGGTGGCGCCGGCCCTCGTTCGGATCGAAGGCGGTGCGGCCATGAAGGACGCGGTTGTTGTCGAAGAACATGAGCTCACCGGCGCTCAGCGGGAAACGAATCTCGTAGCGGGGATCGGTGAAAAGCTCTCCGAGCCGGCGCCGCGCCCGGTGAAAACGCTGGAGCGATTCCCCCTGCAGCAGTGGCAGGTAATCGAGTCGAGGGCTGTAGTGCACACCGGTCATCCGGCCTTGGGCATCGCGGCGGATGATCGGCCGACGCTCCACCAGTTCGCTGGTGCTGTCCACGAAGCGAAAACGGACCGGGGTTTGTGACAGCATGGCGAATCCCTCCGGGTCTTCGCTGGCGAGTTGCTCGCCAACGCTGAGGCTGTCGACAAGGGTCGACCACCCGCCGGAGGTCTCATTGACCAGGCAGTGGAGGAGCTGGATGCCGGGCACCGGCTCGCGGTAGGGGTTGTCGGTGTGCGGGCCGAGGTGCACCGGCCGATAGGCCAGGTCATTGGACCGCGGCCGTGAATAGACCTCGAAGTACTGCCCGAAGTTGGTTTCGCGCAGATTGCCGAACGTACGTGCCACCGTCAGGATTTCCTCGGGCCGTGTCGGCACCTCCCGCAGAATGATAAAGCCATAGCGCAGGAAGGCGACAGTGGCCGCGTGGAGGGCTTGTCCCGTGTCCAGGCTTGGCCAATCAAACGTCTGTTGCCCCCGGTCAAGGTCGGCGGTCCAGGGCTGCGGTTGCGGACAGCCATCGTAGGGATCGAACTCCGCGGCTAGCGCGGGAAGATGGTAGTACCCCCGATAGCCGTCGCTGAACGCCAGCTCGACGCCCTCGTCGTCCTTTCGTTCCGCCGCAGTCAGCGCGAGGTCATCGGGGAGTTGGTGCGGGTCGAAGAGGCGTTGCTGCGTGGTCGGATCCAAATGATCGGCGTCCTGGCAGTGTTCCCGCAGCCACAATGCCGGCAGCTCGAAACGCTCTTCGCCCTGCGCCACCGTCATCCGCGGGACTGTGCTGTCTACTTCGAAATGGACTGCTTGTGGCATCGATGAGCTCCGCGGTTGATTGCTTTGACTATTATCAAAATTGTTGTAAGAGGCTTTAAACTCCCAATCATTTGATGAATCACATGCAGAAAATTTATGAGTGAAAGCCGTTCCCCGGTGCCGTCCATGAAGGCATTGCTGGCCTTCGAGGCGGTTATGCGGTTGGGCTCCATTACTGCCGCGGCCGCCGAGCTCGGCAGCACACAGCCCGCTATCTCGCAGCGTGTACGCTCGCTGGAGGACGCCCTCGGTTTGCCGCTATTCGATCGCGATGGCCGTCGTGTCTCGCCCACGCGGGCTGGCCGCCGCTACTACGACGAAGTCGGGGAGGCGGTGCTCGATATCACCCGCGCCTCGCGGCGTCTGCGTTCGCGAGCACAGGCGCGTGGTCGGGAGCTCGTTATCGCCGCGCATTTCGGACTGGTGCATCTGTGGTTGCTGCCCCGGCTCGCGAGGCTGGAATCGGCGTTTCCGGCCACTCGCTTCGATGTTGTGCCGGTCGATCAGGACGGTAGCCCGGAGATGATGTCGGCGGATCTCACCATTCGCTTCGGTGCCCTTGACGAGCGCACCGAAAACGAGCAGCCCCTGTTCGAAGAGGCCGTCTATCCGGTGTGCAGCCCCGGATTCGGGGACCGGTACGCGCTCTGCGGGACGGTCACCGCCGCCGAGCTTGCGGGGACGCCGCTACTGCACATGGACCATGAGGACCCGCGCTGGCTGGATTGGCACCGCTGGTGCGAACTGGCCGGTCTGCCGTCACCGGGACACCCCCCCAGATTCCGTTACAACAACTATCCACTGTTGTTGAATGCCGCCGTGGAAGGCGAGGGGCTCGCTCTGGGCTGGGACGAGCTCGTCAGGCCATTGGTGCGCGAGGGCACGCTGATGCCCCTGAAACCGGTGATTCGCCGGTCCAGCCGTGGCTATCTGCTGGGCGCCCGTAACCCGGATGCCGCCTCGGTCGCGCCCGTTGTGGACTGGCTTCGGCGCGAGGGCGGAGCGAGCGATGGAGCCAAGGGGGGATAGGGCTTTGGACGTCTCCGAACCCGTTCAGTCCCGTTTGCGTCGGGCCCGCGGGTGGGCGCGGTCGTAGACCTCGGCGAGGTGCTGGAAGTCCAGGTGGGTGTAGACCTGGGTGGTGGCCAGGCTGGCATGGCCGAGCAGCTCCTGGACGGCGCGCAGGTCGCCGCTGGATTCCAGCAGGTGGGTGGCGAAGGCGTGGCGGAGCATGTGCGGATGCACGGGCCGATCCAGCCCCTGCTGCCGGGCCATAACCCGCAGCCGCTGCTGGATGGAGCGGTGGGCGAGCCGGCGGCCGCGGCGGCTGACGAACAGCGCCGGCTCGCCGGCCGGGGAGAGGCTGCCGCGAACCGCGAGCCAGGCCTGCACCGCGGTCCGGGCCCGCCGGCCTACGGGCACGATGCGGGTCTTTGCCCCCTTGCCCTCCACCCGCAGGGTCTCCGGGTCACCGGCCACATCGGCGACGTCCAGGGCCGCTACCTCGGCGAGGCGCAGGCCGCTGGAGTAGACCAGCTCGAAGATCGCGCGGTCGCGGCGAGCGAGGGTGTCGTCGTCGTTGCCGTCGAGGAGCCGGGCGGTTTCGTCCACGTCCAGGGTCTCCGGCAGCCGGCGTGGGGCGCGCGGCGCCGGGACGCCGGTGGCGGGGTTGTTCGCCACCAACCCTTCACGCATTAGGTAGGCGAAGAAGGTGCGCAGGGCCGAGAGCATGCGGGCCAGGGAGCGACCGCCGAGGCCACGACGGTGGCGGGCGGCGATGAAGGCGCGGACATCGGCCTCGGTGACACGTCCCCAGGCGGGGAGGTCGGCCTCCCGGGCATGGTGGGCGAACGCCTCTACGTCCCTGCCGTAATGACGAACGGTCGCCGGTGACAGGCCCCGTTCATCCCGGAGGTGGGCGAGGAATGCGGTGACGGCACCCGCGAGGGCGTCGTCAGCCATGACCCGCCAGGCCGTGGCGCAGGCGCCGGGCCACGATCTGTCCGAGGCGCTCCAGGAAGACCGTTCCCAGGTTACCGGCGTAGCGCTCCGGGTCCCGGCTGCCGATGGCGATCAGCCCCTGCACCGGCCCGTCCTGTAAGGGGACCACGGCGGCGGAGTGCAGGCCGTCGGCGGCGTCACCGAAGGCCGCCTGCATCTGCTCGGTGGTGAGCCGCCCGATTACGGGGCGATGGCCGCGGAAGAGCTCCCGCAGCCGCCGGGCCTCGTTGTCGCCGGTGGCGAGCTGTCGGGCGTTCAGCGACGGGGCCTCCATCCCCACCAACGTGACCTCGACGCAGTCGGCCCGGAAGTCGCTCACCAGCACACTCTCCAGGGTGTTGAGGGTGGCCTCGCCGCCCTCGGCATCCATCAGCTCGAGGGTCAGGCGGTGGAGCTGCTCGGAGAGGCGATCGTTCTCACGGGCGATGCGCAGCAGGTCGTCGAGGCGCCGGCGCAGCCGCCGCTCGTTGTCCCGGAGGATGCCCACTTGGTATTCCAGCAGCGAGATCGCCGGCGCCACGTCGTGGGGGACGTACAGCGTGGACAGCAGCCTGCGGTGCCGGGTGAAGAAGCGCGGGTGCTCGGCCAGGTAGGCGGCGATCCGCCGCTCCTCCGCGTCATCGCGCTCCGGTTCATTTTCGTTCTCGGCGTAGGGGGTCATGGTGCCAGGTCTTCGGTTGCCGGAGGCATGGGGATCACCCCGTCGAACACGTGCTCGGCGGGACCGGTCATAATCACCGGCTCGCCCTCGCCGGCCCAGTCGATGACCAGCTCGCCGCCGCGCAGGGCCACGGTGACGTGGGCGTCGAGCAGCCCGCGCAGGCGGCCCGCTACCATGGCGGCGCAGGCGCCGGTGCCGCAGGCCAGGGTCTCGCCGGCACCGCGTTCGTAGACGCGGACGCGCGCATGATCCCGCGAGACCACCTGGAGGAAGCCCGCGTTGACGTGGTTGGGGAAATCCGGATGCCGCTCGATGGTGGGCCCGAGCTCGGTGACCGGGGCCCGGTCCACGTCTTCGACCAGTAGCACCGCATGGGGGTTACCGAGGGACACCGCGTTGATCTCCAACTCCGTGCCGTCTACCAGCAGGGGATAGGTCACCGCCTGCTCCTCGGCGCGGAAAGGGATGCGCTCGGGCCCGAGTATGGGCGCGCCCATGTCGACCGCCACCAGGCCGTCGTCGCGTAGGTGTACCACGGCCAAACCGTTGGCGGTTTCAATGCGCAGGGTGTCGGGGCGGGCGAGGCCGCGGTCGTGGAGGAAGCGCGCAAGGCAGCGTATCCCGTTGCCGCAGTGCTCGACCTCGCTGCCGTCGGCGTTGTAGACGCGATAGCGGAAGTCAGCGTCCTCGCGGGTGGGCTGCTCGGCGATCAGCACCTGATCGCAGCCCACGCCGAGGCGCCGGTGGGCGATGGCCCGTACCTGCGCCCCGGTGAGCGCCACCGGCTCGTCGGTGGCGTCGATAACCACGAAGTCGTTGCCAAGACCCTGCATCTTGGCGAAGCCCAAAGCCTGCATCCCGCTCCCCGCTATGATGACGCACCGCCATAATCATGGTGTGTCAATGCAGGATATGGCCCTCTCGACGCTGATACAACCGGGTTGGCATCAGCGTCGACCCGGCAGGCGGTGCTCGCCGCGCCAGAGCTCGGTGGGCGTCTCTCGCTCTCGCACTACGTGCACCTGATCGCCGTCCACCAGCAGCTCCGGCGGCCGAGGACGACCATTGTAGTTGGAGGCCATGACGAAGCCGTACGCACCTGCCGAGCGCACCGCGAGCACATCCCCCTCGGCCACGCCGAGCTCGCGGCCACTGCCCAGGGTATCCGCGCTCTCGCAGACCGGGCCGACCACCTCGTAGCGCCGCGGCGGTACGTCTTGCCGCGGGCGCACCGGTTCGATGGCCTGCCAGGCGCCGTAGAGGGCGGGGCGCAGCAGGTCATTCATGCCGGCGTCCACCACGGCAAAGTCGTGGCCCTCGTTGTGCTTGAGGTACTCCACGCGGGTGAGCATCACCCCGGCATTGCCGACGATGGCGCGGCCGGGCTCCAGCAGTATCCGCTGGGGCCGTCCCTCCAGGCGCGCCAGCACTGCGGCGGCGTAGTCCGTCAGCGCCGGCGGCTCCTCGTCGCGGTAGCGGATGCCCATGCCGCCGCCGAGGTCGAAGTGCGAAAGGGTGATGCCGGCGGCGGCGAGCTCGTCCACCAGGGTGAGCAGGCGCTCCAGGGCGTCCGCCACCGGCGCCACATCCATGAGCTGCGAGCCGATGTGGAAGCCCGCGCCGGTGAGCCGAATCCCCGCCATGGCCGCGGCCTCGTGATAGAGCCGGCGCGCCTGGCCGATGCCCACGCCGAACTTGTTCTCCTTGAGCCCGGTGGAGATGTAGGGATGGGTACCCGGGTCCACGTCCGGGTTCACGCGCACGGATACCGGTGCCTGCACCCCGTGGACGCGGGCCACCCGGTCGAGGCGCTGCAGCTCGGCCTCGGATTCCACGTTGAATGCCAGTATGCCGGCCTCCAGGGCCCGTGCCATCTCCGCCTCGCTCTTGGCCACGCCGGAGAACACCACCCTGGCGGGATCGCCGCCGGCGGCCAGCACCCGCTCGAGCTCACCGCCGGAGACGATGTCGAAGCCGGAGCCCAGGCGGGCAAGCAGATCGAGCACCGCGAGGTTGCCGTTGGCCTTGACCGCGTAGCAGATCAGGTGGTCGCGCCCGCCGAAGGCCTCGTCGAAGCCGCGCCAGGCGGCCTCGATGGCGGCGCGGGAGTAGACGTAGCTGGGGGTGCCATGCTCGGCGGCGATCGCCGAGAGTGCGACGTCCTCGGCGTACCATTCACCGTCGCGGCGCTGGAAACCCATGGATGCTCCTTAATGGTCAGGCTTCGTCCGCCGGGGTCTCCGCCGCTCCCGACGGTGTCCCCTCGGGCAGGTAGAGATCACCCTTGCGGCCGCAGCCGGTCACGGCCAGGAGGAGGGCCAGGGCAACGGTCGCGACGGCGAGTGTTCGAAACGGCATGGGACCTCCCGTGTGAGCGCGCCAGTATAGCGAGGATCGGCCGCCGTGTTGACCGCGTCCTTGGGCTGCTAAGCTGCCGGCCGGTTGCGACATCGGAGGAGCTATCCCATGAACGACGAATTGCTGGAATCCGTGGAGGTGGGCCCGGCGGAGGGTGCTACCGCGTCGGTGATCTGGCTGCACGGCCTCGGCGCCGACGGCCACGACTTCGAGCCCATCGTCCCGGAGCTCGGGTTACCCGACACGGCCGCGGTACGCTTCGTCTTTCCCCATGCGCCGGTGCAGCCGGTGACCCTCAACGGCGGCATGGCCATGCGTGCATGGTACGACCTCTACGGGCTCGGCGAGTCCATGACCGAGGACGCCCGCGGCATCGCCGCGAGTCAGGCGCGGATCGAGGCGCTGATCCGCCGTGAGCACGAGCGCGGCGTCCCGGCGCGGCGGCTGGTGCTGGCGGGCTTTTCCCAGGGCGGTGCCGCGGCACTGCACACGGGCCTGCGTCATCCCGAGCGGCTGGCCGGGATTATGGGGCTTTCCACCTACCTGCCCCTGCGCGAACGCCTCGGCGAGGCGGATGCCGCCAACGCGGAGACACCGCTGTTCCTCGCCCACGGGACCATGGACCCGGTGCTGCCCTTCGAGCTGGGCCGCACCTCCAAGGAGCATCTCGAGGCGGCCGGCTATGCGGTGGAGTGGCACGAATACCCCATGCAGCACGCCGTCTGCCTGGAGGAGATCCGCGCCGTCGGTGCCTGGTTGCGGCGGGTGCTCGGGCTCTGACCGCCTGCCTCTCCCGCTCAGCCGTCCGTATCCGCCTTCCGTGCCGGTGCGGGCTCCGGCAACAGCTGTCCCAGGCGGAGGCCGGGTACCCCCGGCGGGTTGGTGATCGACCCGTCGGCCACGGTAGCGTCGGCCTCGGTCTCGGCGACGGTGAAGCGCAGCACCCCGATCCGCTGGTCGCTCGCCGTCATCACGTCAATGCGCCATTGTCCCACCGGCTCCTCGGGGAAGTTCTCCTTGTGGGTCCATGCGCGATAGCCCTCGGCGCGGCCGCCGTGGATCACCAGGGGGATGCGGTCAACGAGTTTCCCGTCATGCCGCCATTCGTGAAAGACCTTCTCCCGCAGGCCGCGCGGGGCGTGGATGGATGTATAGGCATATAGCCCGTTGCCGGTCAGCGCCTCCGCGGTCAGCGGCATGTTGCCCCGGGGGGCGCGCTGCTGCTCATCGAACTCCGGGGACAGCGCGCTGCCGGAGATCCACAGGCTCGCTGGCGGGACCCAGACCCGCCCGCTCCATCCGGCGAGGGCGAGGGCCGGGAGCAGCGTCAGCACCGCGAGACCGTGGCGCCCGGTCACGGGGCGCAACAGGTGCAGCACGCTGGGCAGGCTGAACACGATCATCGCCGCCAGGGCCAGCAGCAGGCTCTCGCCGGTGGTCAGCTTCAGCATCACTGGGAGCGCGACCAGCACCACTAGGAAGACACACTGGGCATGGAAGGCGAAGTAGAGCCACCGGGAGCGCTCGGCGAGCCGGTAGTACACCGGATCGAGGATCGAGAGCAGGGCCATAGCAATAATGAGCAAGGTGAACAGGGCCTGACCGCTGCTCCAGACCGTGGTGGCGAGCAGGAACGGGAGGGCGAAGAATAGGGTTTCCTGGTGGACCATTTGGGTGACGAAGGTGGTCACGGCCCGCGGCATGGCGGGATAGCCGCGGCGGGCAAGCCCGCGGCCTATCACCCCCTCGAACAGCAGTAGCAGCCAGCTCAGTAGCATACCCAGGGCGAGCGCGCCGCCGAGCCACTGCTGGCGCTCCACCAGGAAGAAGCTCGCCAGGCCGAGGAGCAGGGCTGTGGGTGGCCATAGCCCGCTCCAGGGACGGGCCCGTGCCACCCACCGCTCCACCAGATCCTGCACCGCCCGCAGGCGTGGGGCATCGCGGGTGGTGGTGGGCTCCTGGTGGTCCGGCGAGGTGAGGCCGTTGTTCATGGGCGAACCCTACCAGCACGGGGCCCCGAGGACAGTCTGTCGCCAAACGGCGACCGGCCGCGATCTGCCGGGGGGGATCCGCGCCGTCGGTGCCTGGTTGCGGCGGGTGCTTGCCCTTTGAATCCGCGCACCGCAATGGTGCCCCATGGTGTTGCGCACTGCACCATAGGGCATCAACCCGTTCCTTTCCGTTGCTGCCAGGGGATGGTAACCGTCTGACTAGCATGAGGTGTATCGAGTTGGCATGATCCCTGAAACCCTTCCGTGGTGGGCACCGCAGGTGGCGGTGCCGCTCATCCCAGCGACCGAGGAAGGGGAATCATGCGCCAATCCATCCGCCAGTATCTCGCCGGGGCCGTCGCCGCCGCCGCTGTGACCAGCGCCGGCCCCGTCCACGCCGCCGAACCCATCAAGGTGGGGGTGCTTCACTCGCTCTCCGGCACCATGGCCATCAGCGAGTCCACCCTCAAGGACACCATGCTCATGCTCATCGAGCAGCAGAACGCCGAGGGCGGCGTGCTCGGCCGCGAGCTTGAGCCCGTGGTGGTCGACCCGGCCTCCGACTGGCCGCTGTTCGCCGAAAAGGCCCGCGAGCTCATCACCCAAGAAGAGGTGGACGTGATCTTCGGATCCTGGACCTCGGTGTCGCGGAAATCGGTGCTGCCGGTGGTCGAGGAGCTCGAGGTGCCGCTGTTCTACCCGGTCCAGTACGAGGGGGAGGAGTCCTCCAAGTACGTCTTCTACACGGGGGCGGCGCCCAACCAGCAGGCCATCCCGGCGGTGGATTACCTGCGCAACATGCTCGGGATCGAGCGCTTCGTGCTCGAGGGCACGGACTACGTCTACCCGCGCACCACCAATAAGATCCTGGAGCGCTATCTCATGGATCGGGGTGTGGCCGAGGAGGACATCCTGGTCAACTACACGCCCTTCGGCTTCTCCGACTGGCAGAGCGAGGTCGCCCGGATCAAGGAGTTCGGCTCCCAGGGCAAGCCCACCGCGGTGGTCTCCACCATCAACGGTGACGCCAACGTGCCCTTCTACAAGGAGCTCGCCAACCAGGGTGTCTCCGCCGCCGATATCCCGGTAATCGCCTTCTCGGTGGGCGAGCAGGAGCTCTCGGGCATCGACACCGCGCCCCTGGTCGGGCACATGTCTGCCTGGAACTACTTCCAGAGTGTGGAAACGCCGGAGAACGAGGCCTTCATCGAGGCCTGGCACGAATACATCGGTGACGAGTCGCGGGTCACCAATGACCCTATGGAGGCCCATTACATCGGCTTCAACATGTGGGTGCAGGCGGTGGAGAAGGCCGGCACGCCCGATCCCGAGGCAGTGGTGGATGCCATGATCGGCGTGACCGCCCCCAACCTGACCGGCGGCGTCTCGGCGATGATGCCCAATCACCACATCAGCAAGCCGGTGCTCATCGGCGAGGTGCAGGACGACGGCCAGTTCGCCGTGGTCTGGGAGACCCCGGGGATGGTGCCGGGCGACGCCTGGTCGGATTTCCTGCCCGATAGCGCCGAGATCATCGCCGACTGGCGCGAGCCGCTGGCCTGCGGCAACTACAACGTCGCCAGCGGCGAGTGCTCGGGCCAGGACTACTGAGCCGCCAAGGGGGCGGCGTCCGCCGCCCCCTATTATGGATGCGGAGAGCCGATGATGATGCCACGAGCGCGGGGCTACCGCTGGCTACTGGTGCTACTCCTTGCCGTCTCTTTGCCGGCCGCCAGTGCCGATCTCGGCGAGCTGCTCGGCGAGCTCGATACCCGGAATTTCCGCACCAAGGCGGAGGTGGCTGAACGTATCGCCGATTCGGGCCATTCCCGGGCACTGCCGGTGCTCCAGGCACTCGGCGAGGGCACGCTGTATTTCCACCGCCCGGAGGATCGCGCGGTAATCCGCCACGGTGAGGGGCAGGTGGCGGATGCGGTGACCGGCGAGCCGGTGATGGTCACCGGGGAGCTGGACAAGGTGGTGGTCAATATCCTGATGCGCCGCCAGATCGCCAAGGCCACCGCGCGCCTGAGCCTGGCGGCGGAGGTCCCTGAGGTACGCCTGGAGGCGGTACGGGACCTCTTCGGCGAGCTCGATCAGGCCACCGAGGCGGTGGTGCGCGAGCGCCTGCCCGCCGAGGAGGATCCCCAGGTGCGCGCTGCCTTGCAGACGGCGCTGGCGCTGGCCGATCTGGAGTCGGGGGATACCGCGGAGCGGCTCACGGCAGTGGAGCGGCTGCGCGGCCAGCTCTTTGACAGTGCCCGCAACGCCCTGCGCGAGGCGAGCGCCGACGAATCCCTGGCGCCGGCGGTGCGCGAGGCCGCCGGCCGCGCCTACGAGGCCACGGTAACCCGGGTGCGTATCTACGGCCTGCTCGAGCAGATGTTCTACGGCTTGTCCCTGGGTTCGGTGTTGTTACTCGCCGCCGTCGGCCTGGCCATCACCTTCGGGGTCATGGGCGTGATCAACATGGCGCACGGCGAGCTGATCATGCTCGGCGCCTATACCACCTACGTCATGCAGCAGGTCCTGCCGGGACAGGTGGGTATCGCATTGGTGCTGTCGCTACCAGCGGCGTTCCTCGTGGCCGGCGCCTTCGGCATCGCCATCGAGCGCGGGGTGATCCGCCACCTCTATGGCCGGCCCTTGGAGACGCTGCTGGCCACCTTCGGCATCAGTCTAATCCTCCAGCAGCTGGTGCGTACGGTGTTCTCGCCGCTGAACCGCTCGGTGAGCGCCCCGGAGTGGCTGAGTGGCTCCATCGTCATCAATCCGGTGTTCTCGCTGACGATCAACCGGCTGGTGATCATCACCTTCGCCCTGGCGGTGTTCGTGACGCTGGTGCTGGTGCTCAAGCGCACCACCCTGGGGCTGAAGGTCCGGGCGGTGACCCAGAACCGGGGCATGGCCCGGGCCGTCGGCGTACGCAGTGACTGGGTGGATGCGCTGACGTTCGGCCTCGGCGCCGGGGTGGCCGGTATCGCCGGGGTGGCGCTGTCCCAGCTCACCAACGTGGGTCCGAACATGGGCCAGGCCTACATCATCGATTCGTTCCTGGTGGTGGTATTCGGCGGCGCCGGAAATCTGCTCGGCACCTTGGTGGGCGCGTTCAGCCTGGGCGTGCTCAACAAGTTCCTGGAGCCGGTCACCGGCGCGGTGCTCGCCAAGATCCTGGTGCTGGTATTCATCATCCTGTTCATTCAGAAGCGGCCGAAGGGGCTGTTCCCCCAGCGCGGCCGCGCAGCGGAGGCGTAATCCATGGCCATGGCCAATGCCCGGCGCGTGCTGCTCGGTGCCCTGCCGGTGCGCTCCAGCAGTGATGTCCCTGGCCGGGTGCTCATCGCACTCCTGCTTGCCGCCGCCGTGGCGGTACCCGCGGCGAGTCTGCTGGCCACGGAAGGGTCGGCGCTGCATATCTCCAGCTATACGGTGACCCTGCTGGGGAAATATCTCTGCTATGCCTTGCTGGCGCTGTCCATCGATCTGATCTGGGGGTACTGCGGAATCCTCAGCCTGGGCCACGGGGCCTTCTTCGCCCTCGGCGGCTATGCCATGGGCATGTATCTAATGCGCCAGATCGGCACCCGCGGCGTCTATGGCGACCCGGTGCTGCCGGATTTCATGGTCTTCCTCAACTGGGAGTCCCTGCCGTGGTACTGGCACGGGCTCGATCACTTCCCGCTGGCGGTCATGGCCATGTTCGCGGCCCCCGGGATCGTCGCCTTCCTGTTCGGCTGGTTGGCCTTCCGTTCCCGCGTGACCGGGGTGTATCTATCGATCATGAGCCAGGCCCTGACCTATGCGCTGATGCTGGCGTTCTTCCGCAACGAGATGGGGTTCGGCGGCAACAACGGGCTCACCGACTTCAAGGAGATCCTCGGCTTCGACATCCAGGCGGACGGGACCCGGGCGGCGCTATTCGCCGCCTCGGCCCTGGCCCTCGCTGGCGGCTACGCGCTGTGCCGGTTCATCGTCGCCAGCAAGCTAGGCCGCGTGGTCACCGCCGTGCGTGACAGCGAGGCCCGGGTACGCACGGTGGGCTACCGGGTGGATCACTACAAGGTGTGGCTGTTCACCGCCTCCGCCATGCTCGCCGGCGTCGCCGGGGCGCTGTACGTGCCGCAGGTGGGCATCATCAATCCCGGCGAGTTCGCCCCGCTGAAGTCCATCGAGGCCGTGGTCTGGGTGGCCGTGGGCGGGCGTGGGACCCTCATCGGGGCGGTGGTCGGTGCCCTGGCGGTGAATTACGGCAAGACCGTGTTCACCGGGCTCTGGCCGGATGGCTGGCTGTTCGTCCTCGGTGGCTTGTTCGTGCTGGTGACGGTGTGGTTGCCCGGCGGGCTCGTGGGTCTGTTCCGTCGGCGTGCCCAGGAGGCGACATGACGATGCTCGCGGAGGTCCTGCAGCGGGACCGGGTCTTCGACTTCACGCTGCCGCCGCCGGATTTCTCCGCGGCACCGGATACGCGGCACGGCCCCATACTCTACCTGGAGGATGTGACCGTGTCCTTCGACGGCTTTCGGGCCCTGGACCAGCTGAGTCTCTACATCGACGACGGCGAGCTGCGCTGCATCATCGGCCCCAATGGCGCGGGCAAGACCACGATGATGGATGTAATCACGGGGCGTACCCGTCCGGATAGCGGCAGTGCCTGGTTCGGCAGCCGTATCGATCTTCTCCGGCTGTCCGAGACCGAGATCGCCCGCGGCGGGATCGGCCGCAAGTTCCAGACGCCAACGGTGTTCCCCCACCACAGCGTGGCCGAGAATCTGGAGCTCGCCATGGCGGCCGACAAACGCGTGTGGCCGACGCTGTTCGCGCGCATGGACAGCGCCGACCGCGACCGGCTCGCCGAGGTGCTCGCGCTGATCGGTCTGGCATCGCTGGAGCGCCAGGCCGCCGGTGAGCTCTCCCACGGCCAGAAACAATGGCTCGAGATCGGCATGCTGCTGATGCAGAACCCGCGGGTGCTGCTGGTGGACGAGCCGGTGGCCGGGATGAGCCAGCAGGAGATGGAGCAGACCGGGGTGCTGTTGCAGCGTCTCGCGGGCCACCATTCGGTGATCGTCGTCGAGCACGATATGGCCTTTGTCCGCTCCATCGCCCGGCGGGTGACGGTGCTTCACCAGGGCAGCATGCTTGCGGAGGGGAGCATGGACGAGGTTCAGAACGACCCGCGGGTGGTCGAGGTGTACCTCGGTGAGTAGCGGCCGTCCGTGGACGCAGACGGTCCGGTACCGGCTCCCCGCGCGAGCCCAACCAGCGATGTGGAGTCGGCCGCCCGTTATCAACCCGTCACGGGAGGAACGTATAGCCCTATGCTCACAGTGAAGGGCCTCAACCAATACTACGGTCAGAGCCATATCCTGTGGGATGTGGACTTGGAGGTGCCTGCCTGCTCGTGTACCTGCTTGATGGGGCGCAACGGGGTGGGCAAGACCACGGTGCTGAAGACCCTTATGGGGCTGGTGCCTGCCGCCTCCGGCACCATCACCCTGGAGGGTGCGTCCATCGACCGGCAGCCTACCGAGGCACGGGCCCGGGCCGGAATCGGCTATGCGCCCCAGGGTCGGGAGATCTTCCCGCAGCTCACGGTGGAGGAGAATCTGCGCATCGCCCGGGCCGCGCTCGGGCGCCGGGATATCCCCGAGCGTGTCCACGAGCTGTTTCCGGTGCTCCATGAAATGCGCCACCGCCGTGGCGGGGATCTCTCCGGCGGCCAGCAGCAGCAGTTGGCGATCGGGCGTGCGCTGTGCCTGGAGCCGCGGCTGCTGGTGCTCGACGAGCCCACCGAGGGCATCCAGCCCAACGTCGTCCGGGAGATCGGCGACGTCATCCGGCGCCTCAACCGCGAGGAAGGGCTCACCGTGTTACTGGTCGAGCAGAAACTGCCCTTCATCCGCCGAGTGGCGGACCGCTTCGTGATCCTCGATCGCGGCCGGCGCGTGGCCGCGGGGGCCATGGACGAGCTCGACGACACGCTGGTCAGCGAGTATTTGACCGTGTGACCCACCGCCCGGCGGTCTGTGGCTTCACCCCTCGCGAAGGCGTTCCCGCGCGGCGGCTACTTGGGCGCGGACCTGGGCGGGGGCGGTGCCGCCGGTGTGGTCCCGGGCCGCCACGGAGCCCTCCAGGGTGAGCACGTCGAAGACATCGTCACCGATGGCGGGGGAGAAGTGGCGCAGCTCGTCGAGCTCCATCTCCGCGAGGTCGCGGCCGCGCTCGACGCCGTAGCGCACCGCCCGGCCGACGATCTCGTGGGCGTCGCGGAAGGGCACGCCGTTGCGCACCAGGTAGTCGGCGAGATCGGTGGCGGTGGCGAAGCCGCGGCGGGCGGCCTCCCGGGTATTCTCCCGCTTGACCGTGAGGTTGGGCACCATGTCCGCGAAGGCGCGGAGGCTGGCGACCACCGTGTCCGCGGCGTCGAATAGCGGTTCCTTGTCTTCCTGGTTGTCGCGGTTGTAGGCCAGCGGCTGGCCCTTCATCAGCGTGAGCATGGTCTGCAGGGCACCGTGGACGCGGGCGGTCTTGCCGCGCACGAGCTCCGCGACGTCCGGGTTCTTTTTCTGCGGCATGATGGAGCTGCCGGTGCAGTAGCGGTCCGGCAGGTCGATGAAGTCGAACATCGGCGAGGACCAGAGCACCAGCTCCTCGGCCATGCGGGAGAGGTGGGTCATGATGGTCGCGCTCGCGGACAGGAACTCGATGGCGAAGTCCCGGTCGGAGACTGCGTCCAGGGAGTTACGGCTGGGGGCGTCGAAGCCGAGCTCGGCACAGGTCATGTCCCGGTCCACCGGGAAGGTGGTCCCGGCCAGGGCGGCCGAGCCCAGGGGCATCACATTGGCGCGCTCGCGGCAGTCGGCGAGGCGGCCCTCGTCGCGCACCAGCATCTCGTACCAGGCGAGCATGTGGTGGCCGAAGGTGATGGGCTGGGCCACCTGCAGGTGCGTGAACCCCGGCATGACGGTCTCGGCCTCGCGCTCGGCGAGGTCCACCAGCCCCGCCTGGAAACGGCGCAGCAGCGCGATGGCCTCGTCGATGGCCTCGCGCAGCCAAAGCCGAACGTCGGTGGCGATCTGGTCGTTGCGCGAGCGAGCGGTGTGCAACCGTTTGCCGGCATCGCCGATACGCTCGGTCAGCCGTGCCTCGATGTTCATGTGGACATCCTCGAGGGACGGCGACCACGGGAACTCGCCGCGTTCGATCTCCTCGACGATGGCGTCCAGGCCCTCGACGATGGCCCGGGTGTCGGCATCCGAGAGCACGCCCACGTGGTTGAGCATGCGCGCGTGGGCCTTGGAGCCGCGGATGTCCTGACGGTAGAGGCGGCGGTCGTAGTGCTCGGAGGCAGTGAAGGCCTCGACGAAGGCATCGGTGGCCTCGGTGAAGCGACCGCTCCAGAGCGGGTTGCTGGTATCGTCGGTCATGATGGTGTCCGATAGGCGATGAGTGGCGGCGACCGCGGCGCAGTATACCAACTCCGCGGCGCTCGGCGTGCCACTCCGGGCTACCATCGGGGGCAGGCATGGCGGGAGGGCCAGCAGTGGCGGCACAGGGTAGTTTCCTGCCGGATTTCTGTACGCGCACCAATGTATTCACGGTAGTGGTCACCGCCGAGCTCCTGGCCTTCGTGCTGGTGCTGGCGCAACCCGACGGTGGCAGCTGGCAGGCGTTGGGGCTGGTGTCACTGCTGGTGCAGTGGATCGCCCTCGGCAGTGCCGCGCTGCTGTGTTACCTGCGCCCGTTGCTGGCACGTCAGCCCGGGCCTTGGGCCGCGGCGGTCAGCTACGTGCTGGTGCTCGTCGTCACCGCCGTGGTGAGCGAAGGGGCCTGGTGGCTGGCCGGGCCGTTGACCGAGCAGGGCCATGCCCTGTTCGTGGGCCGCGCCGTTGCCGTGGCCGCCATCGTCGCCCTGGGGGTGCTGCATTACCTGTACGTCCAGCACGAGTGGCGCAGCCGCATCCAGGCGGCGGCGGAGGCGCGGAATGAGGCACTGCAGGCGCGCATCCGGCCCCACTTCCTGTTCAACAGCCTCAACACCATCGCCTCCATGATCACCGTGGCCCCGGGGCGCGCCGAGCGCCTGGTCGAGGACCTGGCGGATCTCTTTCGTGCCACCCTCGGGCGCAGCGAGCGTCTCGTCCCCCTGTCCGAGGAGCTGTCCTTGGTGGAGGGTTACCTGCGCATGGAACACGAGCGCCTCGGCGAACGCCTGTCGGTGGTCTGGCGCACCGGGTCCCTGCCGGGTGAGGCCCTGATCCCGCCCCTGACCCTGCAGCCGCTGTTCGAGAATGCGGTCTATTATGGCGTGGAACCGCGGCGGGAGGGCGGCACCCTCATGGTTACCGGGCGCGTGGTCGGCGAGATCGTCCTGGTGGAGCTGGTCAACCCCCTGCCGCCGGCGACGGCACGCACGCCGGGGTTCGGCATGGCGCAGTCCAATGTCCGCGAACGTCTGGCCCTTGCCTTCGGTCATCAGGCGTCGCTGGAGGTCAACGAGCGGGAAGGCGTCTATCATGTGATAGTGCGGTTTCCCTATCGGCGAGGGGTGGCCGATGAAAATACTGGTAGTTGACGACGAGGCACCGGCGCGCCAGCGCTTGGCGGCAATGATCGCGGAGCTCGGTGACTGGGAGGTGGCCGGCGAGGCCGCCGATGGCGACCAGGCGCTGGCCCAGGTGGATCGGCTAAGGCCCGACGTGGTGCTGCTCGATATCCGCATGCCCGGCCCCAGTGGCCTGGAGGTGGCTGCGCGTCTCAGCCAGATGCCCCATCCACCGGCGGTGATCTTCGTCACCGCCCATGGTGATCATGCCCTACAGGCCTTCGAGACCGCCGCCATCGATTACCTCCTGAAACCCGTGCGCAGTGAGCGCCTGGCCGCCGCGCTGGAGCGGGCCCAGCGGCTCAACCGCGCCCAGTTGGAGGCCCTGCAGCTGTCGGCGGATAACGACGGCCGCGAGCACATCCTGTGCCGGCGCCGGTCGGGCATTGAGCTCATCCCGGTGGATAGCGTGCGTTATTTCATGGCCGATCAGAAGTACGTCACGGTCAATCATGAGCGTGGCGAGGATCTCATCGAGGACTCCCTGCGCAAGCTCGAGGACGAGTTCAAGGGGCGCTTCGTGCGCATCCACCGCAAGGCCCTGGTCTCCCGCGATCGCCTGGTGGGCCTGGAGAAGGGACGGGACGGGCGCACCTATGCCGTGCTCGAGGGCACGCCCGACCGCCTCGAGGTCAGTCGTCGCCACCTGCCCCAGGTTAGGGGCCTGCTGCGGGCCGCGCGCGTGAGTTGAGCCCTGCGTTCGTGGCATCCTGTAGGGCCGATTGGCTGCCAGCGAGTCCATCCATGTCCCGCGATCGCATCCGAATCGCCACCCGTCGCAGCGCCTTGGCGTTATGGCAGGCCGAGCATGTCGCCGAGGCGCTGCGCCGCGCCCACCCGGGCCTGGAAGTGGAGCTGGTGGGCATGAGCACCAGGGGCGATGAGATCCAGGACCGACCGTTGGCTGCCATCGGCGGCAAGGCGCTGTTCGTCAAGGAGCTGGAGCGGGGGATCTTCGAGGACCGCGCGGACATCGCCGTCCATTCCATGAAGGACGTGCCCGCGGAACTCCCCGAGGGGATGCACCTGCCGGTGATCCTGGAGCGCGATGACCCCTTCGACGCCTTCGTTGCCAACGAGCATGAGGGGCCGATGTCCCTGCCGGAGGGCGCCCACGTGGGCACGGCGAGCCTGCGCCGGGCCTGCCAGCTGCTCTGGCACCGTCCGGACCTGCGGGTGTCGTCGCTGCGCGGCAACGTCCAGACCCGGCTCTCCAAGCTGGATGCCGGCGAGTTCGACGCCATCGTCCTCGCCGCCTCCGGGCTGCGCCGCCTGGGGCTCGGAGAGCGCATTCGCCGGCCCCTGAGTCCCGAGGAGAGCCTGCCCGCGGTGGGCCAGGGGGCGCTCGGCATCGAGTGCCGTGCGGAGGACGCGGAGCTCAACGCCCTGATCGCACCCCTGCGCCACGACGACACCTTCGACCGGGTGAGCGCCGAGCGGGCGGTGAACCGGCGCCTGGAGGGCAGCTGTCACGTGCCCATCGCGGCCTATGCCGTGCTCGAGGGGGATGCAATCCACCTGCGTGCCTTGGTCGGCAGCCCGGACGGGCGCACGGTGCTGCATGCCGAAGGCCGCGCCCCCCGGGGCGAGGGCGAGCACCTGGGCCGATCGTTGGCGGAGGATCTGCTCTCGCGGGGCGCCGGGGCACTGCTCGCTGAGGCCGGGGGCGAATGAGCCGGGCGCTGGAGGGCGTCGGTGTCGTGGTTACCCGCCCGCAGGGGCGTACCCATGCCCTCGCTGCCGCCCTGCGGGCGGAGGGCGCGCAGGCGCTGGAGCTGCCCACCATTGATCTGACCCCCCTCGATGACGCCGCGGCGCAGGCACGGGTAGAAGCCGCCCTGGCGGCCGCTGACTGGGCGGTGTTTGTCAGCCCGGGCGGGGTCGAAGTAGCCCTGGAGCGCTTCGGCAGTCGGGGGATCGCACGGCCGGAGGGGGTGCGGATCGCCGCCGTCGGCCCGGGTACGGCGGCGGCGCTTCGCCTTCGCGGATGGCCGGTGGATGCCAGCCCGGCCGCCGGCGGGGGCGCGGCGGAATTGCTGGAGACCGCTGACTTCGCTCCGCGGCCGGGGGCGAGCTGTGTCATCCTCGCCGGCGAGCACGGTCGCGATGTGCTCGCCGAGGGGCTGGCGGACCGGGGCGTGCGGGTGACCCGCCTCGCCGTCTACCGGGCGATGATCCCGACTGTGGATCCCGCTGCGGCGATCCAGGGCTGGCGGCAGGGGCGGCTGCAATACACAATCGTCACCAGCGTGACTGGCCTGGAACACCTGCGCCGCCTGCTCGGCCCTTCCGGCTGGGCGGCGGCATGCAATAGTCGCATGGTCACGGTTTCGGCGCGGGTCGCCGACCGGGGCCGGGCACTCGGTATCGATACCGCCGCTGTCGCCGCCGATCCCGGGGATGAAGGGATCGTCCAGGCGCTTCGCCGGGCGGTGGATGCATCATAGGAGTCGCGAATGACGGATAAGCAGGACGAAACCAGGACCTCCGGGACGGAGGAGGGCAATGCCACGGAAGAGTCCCGGGGGAGAGGGCCGGCGACGCAGCCTCAGGGCTCGGGTGGCGCCGGTGCTCAGGGGCTGGCCATCGCCGCGCTGGTGCTCTCCATCATCGCCTTGGTGGGCATGCTGGTGGGTGGCTGGTGGGGTTGGCAGCGCTATCAGGCGTTCGCCGAGGGCCAAGGCGATTTGGTCGATGCCTCTGAGCTGGCGGCCCGTAGCGAGGCCCTGTCCGAGCGGATCGCCGAGCTCCGTGGCCGGGTAACGAGCCTGGACGAGCGCAACGCCGGTCGTGATCAACAGATCGCGGGGCTCGAGGAGTCCATCGATACCCTGCGTCAGCAACAGTCGGACCTCACCGCCCGGATGGACCGGGTTACCGAGCTCGCCCAAGTCAGCCGCGATGACTGGCGCCGCTCCGAGGCCGCTTACCTGGCCAACGTGGCCGTTCATCGGGCGCGTTACTACCAGGATGCCGATGCCGCCCTCGGGGCATTGAGAGAGGCCGACCGCCTGCTTGCCGCCCTCGGTGGCGAGGGCATCGGCGAGCGTAAGGCCATCCGTGAGGCGATCGACCTGCTGCTGGACGCGGACGTGCCGAAGGTGGCGCGTACCGCCGAGGAGATCGGTGAGATCGCCGATGCCGTGGATGGGTATCGCCTGCACGCCGGGGCCCAGCCCCTCTCGGACGAGGAGGCGGCCGGGCCGGATTCCTGGGGCGCCGAGGAGGCCGTATCCGGGGCCTTCGGTGACGCCTGGGAGCAGTTCCGCGGCGCCATGGGCGAGCTCGTGGTGGTCTCCGGGCCGGAACGGGAAGTGGTGCCGCTGCGGCCCATCGAGGAACGCTACTTCCTGCGCGAGAACCTGCGCCTGCGCCTGGAGGGGGCTCGACTGGCCGCGCTTCAGGGTGATACCAGCACCTACCGCGACGGGCTCGAGCGGGCCCGTGAGTGGCTGCAGCGCTACTACGACAGTGGCGACCCGGCGGTGGCCGAGGCCGTGGATCGCCTCGCCGCCCTCGCCGAACGCCCGGTCACCGTGGACCTGCCGGAGATCGAGTCGGTGCTCGGCCCGGTCCGCGAGTTCGATTGAGGGGAGGCGTCATGCGCAAGCTGTTCATCGCACTGCTGCTGCTCATCGCGAGCATGGCCGCCGCCCTGTGGCTGCGTGATCACCAGGGCTTCGTGATCCTGAAATTCGGTGAGTGGTCTTTACAGACCAGCCTGGTGGTGTTCGCCGCGGCGCTGCTCGTGGCCTGGGCGGTGCTGAGCCTGGCCTGGACATTGGTGGTGCGGCTGGTCACGACGCCGCGCGGCATGCGCCGGTGGATCCGCGGGCGCCGGCGCAGCCGTAGCCGTGAGCGCCTGGTCAACGGACTGATCCAGCTCGCCGAGGGTCACTACGAGCAGGCGGAGCGGATGCTTACCCGCCAGGCGGAGGCGGACGAGTTGCCCCTGTTCCACTACCTGCTCGCCGCCATCGCCGCGCACCGTCGCGGGGATACCGACGAGCGTGACCGCTTCCTCAGCCTCGCCGACGAGAGCGAACCCGGCGCCACAGTGGCCGTGGGCCTGTTACAGGCGCAGCTTCAGCTGGAGTCCCGCCAGTGGGAGAAGGCGCTGGCGACCCTGTCGTGGCTGCATGAGCGGGCGCCGGGCAACCGCCGGGTGCTGTCCATGCTCTATCATTGCTCCCTGCACCTGGAGGACTGGGAACGGGCCCGGGCGCTGCTGCCCGAGCTCCGCCGCAACCATGCCTTGCCCGACGGCGAGCTCTCCGGCCTGGAGAACCGCCTCGCCAAGGAGCGGCTGGATGCAGCCACGGCGCCGGGGGCGGAACAGTCACTGGCTTCCATCTGGCAGGGGCTTTCCCGGGCGGAGCGCCGGGAACCCGAGCTGCGCGCCCACTACGCCCGCTGCCTGATCCGGGCCGGGGAGTCCAGCACCGCGGCGGAGCTGCTGCGGGGCTGGCTGCGCCATGACTGGGATGATCGGTTGGTCGAGGCCTGGGGCGAGCTGGATGACGATTATCCGGGGGATCAGGCCTACACCCAGGCCGAGAAATGGCTGTCCCATCGCCCGGAGGATGCGGTGCTGCTGCGCGCGGCGGCCCGCCAGGCCCTGCGTGCCGGGCTCTGGGGCCGCGCCCGCAGCTGCCTGGAGGCGGCGGTGGCGCGGGATGCCGATGCCGCCACGGAGCGGCTGCTCGGTGACCTCTACGACCAGCTCGGCGAGTCCGAGCTGGCCCGCAAGGCCTGGCGCCGCGCCCTGGACCGCGGCCTCGGTCGCCCGGCCATGGAGGTGCCGGCGCTGCCGGCGCGGGCGGCCACCGGCACGGAATCGCCCTAGCGCGGCTCGAGGATGGTGGAGCCGGTGGTCCGCCGTGCCTCGAGGCCGCGGTGGGCCTCCGCCGCCTCTTCCAGGGGCAGGCGCTGATTGATTTCGAGGCGCACCGCCCCCTGGCCGACCACCTCGAAGAGCTCGGTAGCCGTGGCGAGCAGGTCCTCGCGGCGGGCCGTGTAGGTGAAAAGGGTCGGGCGGGTGAGGAACAGCGAGCCCTTCTGGGCCAACACGCCGATATTCAGCGGCTCGACCGGCCCCGAGGACTGCCCGAAGCTGACCAAGGTGCCCATGAGGCGCAGGCAGTCCAGGGAGCCGTCGAAGGTGTCCCGCCCCACGGAGTCGTAGACCGCCGCCACCCCCGCGCCGCCGGTGATCTCCCGTACCCGTGCCACGAAGTCCTCCTCGCGGTAGTTCACCGGGTGGGTGCAGCCGTGCGCGCGGGCCAGCTCCGCCTTCTCAGCGCTGCCGACGGTACCGATCACCGTGGCCCCGAGGTGGCTCGCCCACTGGCAGGCGATGAGCCCGACGCCGCCGGCGGCGGCGTGGATGAGCACGGTGTCGCCGGGTTGGACGCGATAGGTCCGGCGCAGTAGGTACTGGGCGGTCATGCCTTTGAGCATCATCGCCGCCGCCTGCTCATCGCTGATGCCCTCGGGGACAGGGACCAGGCGGTCGGCGGCGATCACCCGCGCCTCGGCATAGGCCCCGGGTGGCGGCGCGGCGTAGGCGACGCGGTCGCCCACGCTGAGCTCGGTGACGCCCGCGCCCACCGCCTCCACCACACCGGCGGCCTCCATGCCCGGCGTGAAGGGTAGCCCCGGCGGGGTGTAGAGCCCGGTGCGGAAGTAGACGTCGATGTAGTTCACGCCGATGGCGGTATGGCGGACCAACGCCTCGCCGGGGCCCGGTTCGGGGACATCCACCTCCTCGAGGTGCATCGTCTCGGGGCCGCCGTGCTCGTGGATGCGGATTGCCTTGCTCATGTCTGCCTCCCGAGGCTGAATATCTCGTCGTTGGCTACCCGGGCCAGCGGGCGGACCCAGCCCTGGAGCTCGCGCAGGACGATCTCGCCGAGGGCGCGGATATGGTCCTCGCGGTCGTTGAGGCAGGGGATGTAGTGGAACGCCCCCCCGCCGGCCTCCAGGAACAGCTCCCGGTTGCCGATGTTGTTCTCCTCCAGGGTCTCCAGGCAGTCGGCAGCGAAGCCGGGGCAGATCATGTCCACCCGGGCGACGCCGCGGCGAGCGAGCCGCTGGAGAGTGACGTCGGTATAGGGCTTGAGCCATTCCTTGGGCCCGAAGCGGGACTGAAAAGTGGTCTTCCATTGGCCGCGCTCGAGCCCGAGGCGTCGCGCCACCGCCTGCGCGGTTCGGCCACAGTGCACCGGGTAGGGATCACCCTTCTTGACGTACTCCTTGGGGATGCCGTGGAAGGACAGCAGGAGTATGTCGCCGCGGTCGTGGCGGCGCCAGTGCTCATCCACCGAGGCGGCGAGGGCATCCACGTAGCCCGGGTGATCATGGTAGTCGCGGATCACCCGTAGGTCCGGCACCCGCCGACGGCGGGCCATAGCGGCGCCAAGGGCGTCATACGTGGAGGCGGTGGTGGCGGCGGAGTACTGCGGATACAGCGGTAGCACCGCGATCTTCTCGGCGCCGGCGCGCTCCAGCTCCGCCACCGCCGACTCGATCGAGGGGTTGCCGTAGCGCATCCCCACCGCCACCGGGATGGGGCGGCCGGTGCGCTCGGCGACGTGCCTGCGCACTGCCTCCGCCTGGCGCCGGGTGATGGTGAGCAGTGGCGAGCCCCCCTCGGTCCAGATCTTGCGGTAGGCCTCCGCGGACTTTCGTGGCCGGGTTCGCAGGATGATGCCATGCAGCACCAGCCACCAGGGCAGCCGTGGCGCCTCCACCACCCGAGGGTCCCATAGGAATTCCGCCAGGTAACGCCGCAGCGCCGCGGTCTCCGGCGCGTCCGGTGTGCCCAGGTTGGTCAGCAGTATGCCGATGGGCGCATGGGTGGTGGTGCTCAAGACTGCCTCCGGCTCACTCCGCCTCGCTTGCCGCCTGCGCCATCGCTGCCTCCACGCTCGCCAGCGCGCTCATGTTCATGATGCCACGGACCGTCACCGACGGCGTCAGGATGTGGGCGGGCTGGTTGGCGCCCAGCAGGACCGGGCCCACGGAGACGGTGTCGGAGACGGTCTTGAGCAGGTTGAACGAGATATTCGCCGCGTCGAGGCTTGGCATGATCAGCAGGTTGGCCTGGCCCTTGAGCCGCGAGTTGGGGAAGATGCGCTGCCGGATCTGCTCGTTGATGGCGGCGTCGCCGTGCATCTCCCCCTCCACCTCCAGGGTGGGATCGCGGTCTTCGATGAGCGCCAGGGCCTCCCGCATCTTCTCGGCGCTGGGGTGCGGCGAGGTGCCGAAGCTCGAGTGCGAGAGCAGCGCCACCTTGGGGGTGATGCCGAAGCGCCGGATTTCGTCGGCGGCGAGGATGGTCATTTCCGCGATCTGATGCGGCGTCGGGTCGTGGTTGACGTAGGTGTCGCAGAGGAACAGCGTCCCCTTGGGGCTCATGATGGCATTCATGGCCGCGAGGTTGCGCACGCCGGGCCGGCGGCCGAGGACCTGTTCGACGTAGGCGATCTGGCGCTCGTAGCGCCCCACCATGCCGCCGAGCATGGCGTCGGCCTCGCCGCGCTTGACCATCAGCGCGGCGATCACCGTGTTGCGGGTGCGCACGATCTGACGGGCGCGGTCCGGGGTGATGCCGCGGCGCTCCATGATGGAGTGATACAGCGTCCAGTACTCCCGGTAGCGTGGGTCGTCCTCGGGGTCCACCAGCTCGAAGTGCTCGTCCACCGTCATGCGCAGGCCGAGGCGCTTGAGCCGCATCTCCACCACTCGGCGGCGTCCCACCAGGATGGGCCTGGCGAGGCCGTCGTCCACCACCGCCTGGACGGCGCGCAGCACCCGCTCCTCCTCACCGTCGCTGTAGACCACCCGCTTGGGGTCCTGGCGGGCGCGCTCGAAGATGGGCTTCATCACCAGCCCCGACTGGAAGACGAACTGGCTGAGCCGCATGCGGTAGCTGGTGAAGTCGTCGAGCGGCTGGGTGGCGACCCCGGAGTCCATTGCCGCCTTCGCCACCGCCGGGGCGACCTTGGTGATCAGCCGTGGGTCGAAGGGCTTGGGGATGAGGTATTCCGGTCCGAATTTCAGGGGCTTGCCGCCGTAGGCGGCCACTACCACGTCCGAGGATTCCACCAGGGCCAGGTCGGCGATGGCCTTAACCGCCGCCTTCTTCATCTCCTCGTTGATGGTGGTGGCGCCCACATCCAGCGCACCGCGGAAGATGAACGGGAAGCACAGGACGTTGTTCACCTGGTTGGGATAGTCCGAGCGGCCGGTGGCGAGCACGGCGTCGGGTCGGGCCTCCTGGGCGACCTCGGGGAGGATCTCCGGGGTCGGATTGGCCAGGGCCAGGATCAGCGGCCGGTCGGCCATCTTCTTGACCATCTCCGCGCTGAGCACCCCCGGTGCCGAGAGGCCGAGAAAGATGTCCGCACCCTCAATGGCCTCACCCAGGGTGCGCGCGTCCGTGTCAGCGGCGTAGCCCTCCTTGCGCGGGTCCATATACTCCTTGCGGCCCTTGTAGACGGTGCCCTTGGAGTCATTGACGATGATGTTCTCGCGCTTCAGACCCATGGAGACCAGCAGGTCCAGGCAGGCGATGGCCGAGGCCCCGGCGCCGGAGGCCACCAGCTTGACGTCCTCGAAGCGCTTCTCCACCACACGCAGGCCGTTGTAGAGGGCCGCGGCCGCCGTGATCGCCGTGCCGTGCTGGTCGTCGTGGAAGACCGGAATATTCATGCGGCTGCGCAGCTGCTCCTCGATCTGGAAGCACTCCGGCGCCTTGATGTCCTCCAGGTTGATCCCGCCGAAGGTGGGCTCCAGGGAGGCGATGATGTCGACGAGCTTGTCCGGGTCCTTCTCGTCGATCTCGATATCGAAGACGTCGATGCCCGCGAACTTCTTGAACAGCACCCCCTTGCCTTCCATCACCGGCTTGGAGGCCAGCGGCCCGATGCCGCCGAGGCCGAGCACCGCGGTGCCGTTAGTGATCACGCCCACGAGGTTGCCGCGGGCGGTGTAGGCACTTGCGGCATCCGGATTCTCGACGATCTCCTCGCAGGCGGCGGCGACGCCCGGGGAGTAGGCCAGCGCCAGGTCGCGCTGGTTGGCCAGGGGCTTGGTGGGGGTCACCGCGATCTTCCCCGGCACGGGGCTGCGGTGGTACTCGAGGGCGCTCTCGCGGAAGTCTTCCGACATGGTGGTTATTACCTTGATTCCCAGTGATACGGAGGCGTTGCCGTTGCCACCGATGATACGGGGCGTCGGCCGCCACTGCCTCCCCTATTTATAGAAACTGTTTCCATTAACGTCCAGGGATCTCGCGAAGGAACCGTTCCACCGTCTCCGTGAAGGCCTTTGGCGCCTCCACGTGTAGCCAATGCCCCGAGTTGGAGATCGTTTCCACCTCGGCTTGCGGGAAGAGGCGGGAGATGGCCTCGCGCCCGGCGGCATCCACGTAGGGGGAGCGTCCGCCGTGGACGAACAGCGTCGGCCCCTCCCAGTGGCCGTCGATTCCCGGCCAGCCCTGGATCGCCGGCAGCGATTCGGCCAGGATCCCCAGTGGGAGCCGCCAGCGCCACGACCCGTCCTCCTGCTCCAGGTTGGTGAGCAGGAACTGGCGTACCGCCGGCGTCTCGATCTGCTCCGAAAGCTCCGCGTCAGCGTCCCGCCGCGAGCGGATGCCCGCCAGATCCACCGCCTGCATGGCGGCGATGATCCCAGCGTGCTCGTCACCGCCGTAGGCCACCGGGGCGATGTCCGCCACCACCAGGGCGCGCAGGCGTGCCGGGCGGGTCAGTGCCAGGGCCATCGCCACCTTGCCGCCCATGCTGTGGCCGAGGAGGGTCGCCTCCTCCGCGCCCTCGCGTTCGAGCAGGCGCTCGATGTCGGCGGCCATGGCCGGGTAGTCCATGCGCGGATCCCGGGGCGAGCGGCCGTGGTTGCGCAGGTCCGGCAGCAGCACCCGGTAGTCCGCCGCCCAACGCCGGGCATAACTGCGCCAGTTGTTGCCCGAGCCATAGAGGCCGTGGAGCAGGACCAGCGGTGGGCCGTCGCCGCTGGCCTCGTAGTGGAGATCGATGGGCTGTGGGTCGGTCATGATCCTCGTTCTGGCCTTGGACGAATGAACGCCTCAAGCGGGCTCGCCGGTGACCAGTTGCTGCGCCGAGCCCGCCTGGGCGAGGTTGCGCAGCTCCTGCAGTGCCACGCCGAGCATGGCGAGATCCACCTGGGAGGCCTTGCGCAGCTCCGCGATGGTCGCGCCCATGCGTTCGACCATGGCCTGATTGTCGCCGATCCAGCGCTCCAAGCGCCGTGCCGCCGGCTCACCGGCATCGCCGCTGCGCAGCACGCGCACCGCCAGGCGGCGGAGCTGGACGAAGAACTCCTCCTCCATGCCGGCCCGGTAGCGCTCCTGCCAGGGATCGTCCACGGGGTGCTCGGTGATGGCCTCGCGCAGCCACCCGAGCTCCAGGCGCGTGCCGGCGCTGTAGTAGACCTCGGCGGCCTCCTGCAGGGGGGCGTTGGTGTCGGTGGCCACCTTCACCAGGTCGAGGGCGGCATACAGGGGTTCCAGCCGTGCCACCCGGCGGGCCAGGGCCTCGGGCACCGCCTTGGCGGTAAAACCCTCCACCTCCGAGTCCAGTATCCGGCGATCCTCCTCGGGTAGCAGCTCGTCGAGGGAGTCGGCGAGTTGTCGCACCGCCGGGCTGATGCGGGCCACGGTTTCCTCGATCTCCAGTGGCGAGGGGAGGTTGCGCAGCAGCCACAGGGTGGCCCGCTCCTGCAGCTCGCAGAGGGTGTCGAGCAAATGCAGCTGGGTGTCGGCGGGGACCTGGTTATCCAGGGCGTCGATCTCGTGCCAGAGCTCACGCAATCCGTAGATGTCCCGGGCCGCGAAGTAGGCACGGGCGGCATCCGCCGCTCCCGCGCCGGTGCGCGAGCGGATCCGGTAGAGGAAGGTCGTACCCATGCGGTTGAGGATATGGTTGGTGACCACCGTGGCGATGATCTCCCCGCGCAGGGGATGGACCTGCACGCGTTCGGCGAAACGCTCCCGCAGCGGCTGTGGGAAGTAGCGCATCAGCTCGTCGCTGAGATAGGGGCTTGCCACCAGCTCCGATTCTAGGAGCTCCGGGTACGCCTCGATCTTGGCATAGGCCAGGAGTACCGCAAGCTCCGGGCGGGTCAGCCCACGTCCGGCCTTGCCGCGTTCCTCCAGGCCTTCCTCGTCGGGCAGAAACTCGACGTGGCGGTCGAGCTGGCCGGCACGCTCGAGCTCACGCATGTAGCGGCTGTGCTCGTCCATCCACTCCGGGGCGTGGCGCTCGAGCAGGGACAAACCCTGGGTCTGGCGGTAGTTGTTGGAGAGCACCAGCCGGGCCACCTCGCCGGTCATTTCCGCGAGTAGCTGGTTGCGCTGCTTGTTGGTGAGATCGCCGTCGTCGACGACCCGGTTCAGCAGGATCTTGATGTTGACCTCATGGTCCGAGCAGTCCACGCCGCCGGAGTTGTCGACGGCGTCGGAGTTGACGCGGCCACCGTGGAGGGCGAACTCCACGCGACCGAGCTGGGTGACGCCGAGGTTGCCGCCCTCGCCGATGACCCGGCAGCGCAGCTCCCGGCCGTCCACGCGGAGGGCGTCATTGGCCTTGTCGCCCACGTCCGCGTGGGTCTCCTCGGAGGACTTGATATAGGTACCGATGCCGCCGTTCCAGAGCAGGTCCACCGGCGCGCGAAGGATGGCCGATAACACCTCCAGCGGCGTCAGCCGCTCGCCCCCGGTGATGCCCAGCGCCTTGCGCGCTGCTGCCGAGAGCTGGATGGACTTGGCGGTGCGCGGCCAGATTCCCCCGCCGCTGGAGATCTTGCTGCGGTCGTAGTCGTCCCAGGTGGAGCGATCCAGGGCGAACAGCCGCTGGCGCTCGGCGTAGCTGCTCGCCGGGTCCGGGTTCGGGTCGATGAAGATGTGGCGGTGATCGAAGGCCGCCACCAGCCGGATCTGATCGGATAGCAGCATGCCGTTACCGAAGACATCGCCGGACATGTCGCCGACACCGACTACGGTGAATGGCTCGCTCTGGATGTCGTGGCCGAGCTCGCGAAAGTGGCGCTGCACCGCCACCCAGGCGCCCCGGGCGGTGATGCCCATCTTCTTGTGGTCGTAGCCCGTGGAACCGCCGGAGGCGAAGGCGTCGTGGAGCCAGAAGTTGTATTCCTCGGCGAGCTCGTTGGCGTAGTCGGAGAATGTTGCCGTGCCCTTGTCCGCGGCCACCACCAGGTAGGGGTCATCATCGTCGTGGCGCCGCACCTGCTGTGGCGGCACCACCTCGCCGTCGACGATGTTGTCGGTGACATCCAGCAGCGCGCGTATGAAGGTGCGATAGCCCTCGAGCACCTCGGAGCCGGCCGCCTGGCGGTCCTCGGGGAGCTGTTTGCAGACGAATCCGCCCTTGGCGCCCATGGGCACGATGACGCTGTTCTTGACCATCTGCGCCTTCATCAGCCCCAGGACCTCGGTGCGGTAGTCCTCGCGGCGGTCCGACCAGCGGATGCCGCCGCGGGCGACCTTGCCGCCGCGCAGGTGCACACCCTCCACCCGTGGTGAGTAGACGAAGATCTCGTAGGCGGGCACCGGTTTGGGCACGCCGGGGATCGCGCGCGGGTCGAGCTTCAGGGAGACGAAGCCACGGCGGTTGCCGTTGGTGTCGCGGCGGTAGAAGTTGGTCCGTAGGGTCGCCTGTATCGCGGCCAGGATGCGCCGTAGGATGCGGTCCTCGTCGAGGCTGCTCACCTCTTCGAGGCGCTCGTCGATCTCCGTGGCCAGCGTCTGCACCCGCCCCTCGTCGGCGTTGTCGGGGTCCAGTCGGGCGGCGAACAGCCGGATCAGGCGGCGGGTGATACCCGGGTTTCCGGCCAGGGTCTCCTCCAGGTACTGCTGGCTGAACGGCAGGCCCGCCTGGCGCAGGTAGCGGGCATAGGCCCGCAGGATGACGATCTGCTCCCAGCTGAGGCCGGCGGCGAGGACCAGCCGGTTGAAGCCGTCGTCCTCGGCGTGACGGTGCCAGACCGCGGTGAAGGCCTCCTGGAAGGCCTCGCGGATGTGCTCCGCCTCCTGCCGGGCGGTGCCGTCGTAGCGCAGGCCGAAGTCGTGGATATGGCAGGTGCTCCCGCCCCGGGGAGTGACCTCGTAGGGGCGCTCGTCGACCACCTCCACGCCCATATGCTCGAGCACCGGCAGGACGTCGGAGAGCACCATGGGGCGCTGGTACTGGTAGAGGCGCAGGCGCAGCATCTCCGGCGGCGCCTCCAGCGGTCGGTAGAGGACGATGCCCAGGTCGTCGCGGGTGGACAGCCCCTCGAGGCGCTCGACATCGTGTACCGAGGCGCGGGCGGTGGTGTCCTCCCGGTAGGCGGCGCTGAAGCCGCTGCCATAGCGTTGCAGCAACCGGTTGCCCGCGGCCTCGCCGAAGAACTCCAGCATGGCCTCGGCGAATTCGTCGCGCCAGCTACGCATGGTATTGGCCAGGCGCTGCTCGAGCTCGTCGTGGTCATAGGGTGGCTGGCCGGGTTCGGGCAGGCGCACGATGAAGTGGATGCGCGCGAGCACCGATTCCGATAGCTGTACCGTGAACTCCGAGGTGCTCGCGCCGAAGGCCTCCATGAGGAGGGTCTCCATACGCTCGCGCACGTCGGTGTTGTAGCGCTCCCGCGGTGCGAACACCAGGCAGGAGACGAAACGGCGGAAGGTGTCGTAGCGCACGAACAGCCGGACCCGCTGGCGCTCCTGGAGGTGGAGGATCCCCTTGGCGGTTTCGTAGAGCTCCTCGGTAGAGGCCTGGAACAGCTCGTCGCGGGGATGGGTCTCGAGGATGTTGATCAGTGCCTTGCCCGCATGGCTGTTGGGCCGCAGGTTGGCCTGTTCTAGGATCTGCTCGAGCTTGCGCCGCAGCAGCGGGATGGTGCGCGGGCTGCGGTGGTAGGCAGCGGAGGTGAACAGGCCGAGGAAACGGTGCTCGCCGATCACCTCGCCCTGTTCATTGAATCGCTTGACGCCGATATAGTCCATGTAGCCGGGCCGATGGACGGTGGCCCGAGTATTCGATTTGGTCAACACCAGGGGATCCGGGTCTCGGGCCGCGGCGCGGATCGGCGCCGGCAGGGCCGCGAAGCTGCCCGAGCGCTCGTGGCCCTCGTGCTCGCGTAGGATGCCGAGGCCGGTATCGCTGCAGGCCTGCAGGGCAACGTCGTCGCCCTCCGGCACCAGCTCATAGCAGCGATAGCCGAGCAGGGTGAAGTGGTCGTCGTGGATCCAGCGCAGGAAGGCGCAGACCTCCTCGAGCCGGCGCCGGTCAATGGCCGGCGGCCGGTGCTCGAGCTCCCGAATGGCCTCCTCCAGGGTCTGAAGCATGGGCTTCCAGTCCGCCACCGCACTGCGGACGTCTTCGATCACCGAGGTGACCTCGGTCTCGATCCGATCCAGGTCCTCCACCTCGCCCTGGCGGTCCACTTCGAAGTGCATCCAGGCCTCGGGGATCGCCCCCTCCGCCTCCTGGGCGTCCAGGACCTCGCTGACATGACCCGCCTCATCGCGGCGGACCGTGAGTACCGGATGGATGATCAGGTGGATGGTCAGGCCCAGGCGGTTCAACGCCATGGACACCGAATCCACCAGGAACGGCATGTCCGGGGCCACCACCTCGCAGACCGTGTGCGTAGACTGCCAGCCGTGCTGCTCGGTATCCGGATTATAGGCGCGGGCGCGGATCTCGTCCGCGGCGCGGGCCTCGCCGAGATTCCAGTGGGACAGCGCCGCGCCGTAGAGGTCGTCGCTGCGCCGCTCGAGCACGTCCTCCGGCGCCGCCCCTTCGTAATACAGGCCTACGAACGTCGCTACAATCTCCGCCTGTTCGGCGCGCCAGCGCTGCTGCACCCGGGCGGCGATCTCGTCGATGACCTCGTCACGGGCCTTTTCTTCTGCGGCTTGCAGCATCTCTCCCCCTGTCCCTGCGTTGGTGGTGGCCCTTGGTTCTTGTGCCAGTGTAGTCGCAAGCGTCCCATTTCGTAGGGGCGAACGGCTCAGTCTGTGGCGGCCGCCGCTGCGGCCTGTGCGTCGATGCGCGCCGCCACCGCTGCCATGTTGTAGCCGACCCCCGAGCCGAGCAGCACCACCAGGTCGCCGGCACGCGCGCCGCCATGGCTGAGCAGCGTATCCAGGGCCATCGGCACGCAGGCCGAGCCGGTGTAGCCGCACTCCTCCATGATCATCACCGCCCGCTCCCGGGGCAGATCCAGGGCGTCACAGACCCGGTGGATGGTGCAGCGATTCACCTGGGTGAATATAGCGTGATCGATCTCGTCGATGGCAAAGCCGCAGCGCGCGGCGAGCTGGCGGACCAGTCGGGGCCAGCCCTGTTCGTTGATCTCCGGGGGGTAGCGGTGCTTGATCCGCACCCGGTGACGGCCGGCGGCCAGGGCCTCCGGGTTGGCCGGCTCCACGGTACCGCCGGCATCGATGCCCCAGTAGTCGGCGTAGCGGCCGTCCGCGTCGAACGCGGCGCCGAGTATGGCGGGTTCGGCGGCGGGGCGGAGGATGGCCGCGCCGGCGCCGTCGCCGTAGAAGAAGGACATGGGGTCGTCGTCGGCGGCGTGACGGCTCATTAAATACGCCCCCACCACGAGCACGGTCTCCACGCCGGTGTTGGCGGCCATCAGGCCACTGGCACTGGCGAGGGCCGTGGGGAAGGAGGCGCAGGCGCAACCCACGTCGAAGGTGCCTGCCCTGTGGGCGCCGAGCTTGGCCTGTAGCACCGTGGCCGTGGCAGGGGTGATGTAGTCCGGTGTGTCCGTGCCCACCAGGATCAGGTCCAGGTCCGCCGCCGTGAGCCCCGCCCGGGCGAGGGCCCGTTCGGCGGCCCGCGCGGCGAGGTCGGAGGTGGCCTCGTCGTCGCCGGCGCGCCAGCGCTGTCGGATGCCGGAACCCGCCTCGAAGCGTTGGAGGCGCTCCGCGTGCTCCGGGCCCAGGCGCTCCAGGAGCGCGGCGTTGGTCACCCGGTGGGCCGGTCGGTACTGCCCCGTGGCGGCGATGCGAGCGGACCGTGCCATTCGCTGGCGGCTCCCTGGTGGGTTCGGATAGCGGCGGCTTCCCGGCTATGTTGGCAGATCGCCGGTTGGCGGTCGATCATCCGCCATGGTGGGGGTGTGGCCGGCGCAGGTAAGATGCCGGGTCGATTACAGCCATTTCAGCCCGAGGACGAGATGAGCGAATACCTCTCCTGCTTCAAGGCCTACGACATCCGCGGCCGGGTACCCGACGACCTGGATGAGGGGCTCGCGCGACGAATCGGCCGCGCCTACGCCGAGGCCATCCGGCCCTCCCGTGTGGCCGTGGGCCGGGATATCCGCTTGAGCAGTCCCGCGATGGCCGCGGCGCTGGGCGAGGGGCTGCGCGACGGCGGTGTCGACGTCTTGGATATCGGCGTCTGCGGTACCGAGGAGGTGTACTTCGCAACCTTCCACTACGGCCTGAACGGCGGGATCATGGTGACCGCCAGCCATAACCCACGGGACTACAACGGCATGAAGTTGGTCCGGGAAGGGGCGCGGCCGATCAGCGGCGATACCGGACTGGGGGAGATCGAGCGCCTGGCCGCCGGCGACGCCCTGCCGGTAGCGGACCGGCGCGGCGGCCTGGAGTCCCTGGACCATCGCGGCGACTATGTCGACCACCTTATTGGCAGTGTCCGTCGCGACGCCTTGACGCCGCTGACCATTGTCGTCAACGCCGGCAACGGCGGGGCCGGTGCCGTGGTGGACGCATTGGCGCCGCGACTGCCGTTTTCCTTCGCGCGGGTGCACCACGAGCCCGACGGCCACTTCCCCAACGGCGTGCCCAATCCGCTGATCGAGGAGAGCCGTTCGGTGACCGCGGAGGCAGTGCGCGATGCCGGCGCCGAATTCGGCGTGGCCTGGGACGGCGACTTCGACCGTTGCTTCTTCTTCGATGAGCAGGGCCGCTTTATCGAGGGTTATTACCTGGTGGGACTGCTCGCCGAGGTGTTCCTGCGCAAGTCCCCCGGGGAGAAGATCATCCACGACCCGCGACTGACCTGGAACACCATCGACATCTGCGAGGAGTTCGGCGGCGTGCCGGTGCAGAGCAAGACCGGCCACGCCTTCATCAAGGAGCGCATGCGTGCCGAGGACGCCGTCTACGGCGGCGAGATGAGCGCCCATCACTACTTCCGCGACTTCGCCTATTGCGACAGCGGGATGCTGCCCTGGCTGCTGGTCGCCGAGCTCATCGGGCGCACCGGCAAGCCCCTGTCGCAGCTGGTCGACGAGCGCATCGGGCGCTTCCCCGCGAGCGGGGAGATCAACCGCGAGATCGCGGACCCGGCGGCGGCCATCGCCGCGGTGGAAGCCGCCTATACGCCGCAGGCCCTCTCGGTGGACCGTACCGACGGGGTCAGCATCGAGTTCGCCGACTGGCGCTTCAACCTGCGGATGTCCAATACCGAGCCGGTGGTGCGGTTGAACGTGGAGTCCCGCGGTGACCGTGCCCTGATGGAGGCGAAGACCGCCGAGCTGCTGGCGCGGCTCGACGGTTGACAAGGAACAGGGCCACGGATGGACATTGATGAACGCGGATCACTCGCCTTGCGGATACCGCTTTGTCACCGGGTGTCCTTGGGGACAGCCTGTTGGATAGATGGTGTCTCGTATTCGTATCCATCCGCGTTCGTCCGTGGCTATTTTTTCTTGTTCTTCGGCATGTAGAGATCGGTAAGCGTCCCCGCTGCCGCCTCCGCGGCCATGGCCACGGTCTCGGACAGGGTCGGGTGCGGGTGCACCGTCAGCCCGATGTCGTGGCAGTCCGCGCCCATCTCGATGGCCAGGCAGACCTCGGAGATGAGGTCACCGGCGTTGGGGCCGACGATGGCGGCGCCGATGACCCGTTCGGTCTTCGCGTCGAGGATCAGCTTGGTCACGCCGTCGCTGGCGTCCAGGCTCAACGCCCGGCCGTTGGCCGCCCACGGGAACTGCGCCTTCTCGTAGTCGATGCCCTCGGCCTTGGCCTGCTCCTCGGTGACGCCCACCCACGCCACCTCGGGGTTGGTGTAGGCCACCGAGGGGATGACCCGGGCATCGAAGGCGCTCTTCTCGCCGGCGCAGCACTCCGCGGCCACCTTGCCCTCGTGGGTCGCCTTGTGGGCGAGCATCGGCTGGCCGACGATGTCGCCGATGGCGTAGATGTGGGCGACATTTGTCTGCTGGTGCTCGTTGACCGGTATGCAGCGGCTGTCGTCGATCTGCACCCCGGCGGCCTCCAGGTTGAGGAGATCGGTGTTCGGGCGCCGGCCCACGGAGACGAGCACCCGGTCGAAGCGATCGGTTTCCGGGGCCTTTGCCCCCTCGAAGTGCACGGTGACGCCGTCGTCGTCGGGCTCGACGGCGGTGACCTTGCTCTGCAGAAAGATGTTCTCGTAGGCCTTGTCGATGCGCTTCTTGTAGACCTTGACGATGTCGGGATCGCCGCCGGCCATGATCCGGTCGAGCATCTCCACCACCGTGACCTTCGCGCCCAGGGCGTGGTAGACGCTGCCTATCTCCAGGCCAATGATGCCGCCGCCGACCACCAGTAGCCGTTCCGGGATCTCCTCGAGCTTGAGCGCGTCCGTGGAGTCCATGATCCGGGGGTGGTCCAGGTCGAAGCCCGGTGGCGCCGTGGGTCGCGACCCCGCGGCGATGATGCAGTTGCGGAAGCTGATGCGTCGCTCGCCATCGTCGCCGCGGACGACGACCTCATGGGTGCCGGCGAACTCGGCCGCACCCTGGACGACCTCCACCTTGCGTTGCTTGGCCATGCCCTTGAGGCCGCCGGTGAGCTTACCCACCACGCCGTCCTTCCAGGCACCGAGCTTGGCGATGTCGATCTCGGGCTCGCCAAAGGTGATGCCGTGGTCGGCGAACTGCCGGGTCTCCTCGAGCAGCGCGCCGGCGTGGAGCAGCGCCTTGGAGGGGATGCAGCCGACATTGAGGCAGACGCCGCCGAGGTTCGGGTAGCGCTCCACGAGCACCGTTTTCAGCCCCAGGTCGGCGGCCCGGAAGGCGGCGGTATAGCCGCCGGGGCCGGCGCCGAGCACCACCAGGTCACAGTCGGCCTCGGCCGGCGCCTCCCCCGCCGATGCCGGCTCCGGTTTCGGCGCCTCGGGGGCGGGCCCCGCCGGGGGCTTGCTCGCGGCCTCTCCGATGTCGGCCGGCTCCGCGTCGCCACCCGCCTCCGACGGCTCGGCGAGGAGGATGACATCCCCCTCACTGACCTTGTCGCCCACTTGGACCTTGAGCTCGGCGACCCGCCCGGCGAAGGGCGCCGGCACCTCCATGGTGGCCTTGTCGGACTCCAGGGTGATCAGCGACTGTTCGGCCTCGATCTCGTCGCCGGGGGAGACCAGCACCTCGATGATCTCCACCGCCTCGAAGTCACCGATGTCGGGGACCTTGATCTCTTTCATTTCCGCCATCGTTATTCCGTCCTTCTTGCCACCGATGCCTTCACCCGTGGCGTGTCGTTCGTCACTCAGAGCACCAGCCGGCGAAGATCGCCGAGCAGCCCCGCGAGGTAGGCTGTGAAACGCGCCGCCGCGGCGCCGTCGATCACCCGGTGATCGTAGGACAGCGACAGCGGCAGCATCAGCCGCGGCTCGAATTCGCTGCCGTTCCACACCGGTTTCATGCTCGACTTGGATACCCCGAGTATGGCCACTTCCGGCGCATTGACGATGGGCGTGAACGCCGTACCGCCGATGCCACCAAGGCTGGAAATGCTGAAGGTGCCGCCCTGCATGTCGCCGGGGCCGAGCTTGCCGTCCCGGGCCTTGGCGCTCACCGTGGCCAGGTCCTCGGCGATCTGGTAGACGCCCTTTTGATCGGCGCCCTTGATCACCGGCACGACCAGGCCGTTGGGGGTGTCCACGGCCACCCCGATGTTGATGTACTTCTTGATGATCAGGGCGTCCCCGGAGGCCTTCAGCGAGCTGTTGAAGATGGGGAACTCACGCAGCGCCGCCGCCGATGCCTTCACCAGGAAGGCCAGGGGCGTGAGTTTGACCCCCTGCTTCTCGGCCGCCGCCTTCTCCGCCTTGCGGAAGTCCTCCAGGGCGGTGATGTCGGCCTCGTCGAACTGGGTGACGTGGGGCACGTTCAGCCAGGCACGCTGCAGGTGCGGCCCGCTCTTCTGCTGGATGCGCGAGAGCGCCCGTTCCTCGACTTCGCCGAACTTGGAGAAGTCCACCGCGGGGATGGGCGGTATCCCCATGCCGCCCTCAGGGGCGGCCGCCGGGGCAGGCGCAGCGCCGCCCTGTAGGGCACGTTTGACGAAGGCGCGGACATCGTCATGGGTGATCCGGCCCTTCGGGCCGGTGCCGCTGACCTGGCCGAGATCCACCCCCAGCTCCCGGGCGAAACGGCGCACCGACGGGCTCGCGTGGGCGAGGCGCTGGCGCTCGGGTTCGATGGGCCGCTCGATGGGCTCGTGGTCCGTCTCCAGCGAGCGCCCGGCGCTGGGGCCCGGCAGGATCTCGCCGGTGTCCGCGTCGGTCTCGCCGGGCTCGCCGTCACCGGCAGCCGTTGCCTGCGGCGGCGGGGCCGGTTCTTCCTGGGCCTGCGGCGGGGCGGGGCTGGATTCCTTCGCGGCGCCGGATTCCCCCGAGCCGGCGCCGGCCAGGCGGACGATGGGTGTGCCCTCGGAGACCTTGTCGCCGGTGGAGACCAGCACCTCCGCGACGCGGCCTGCCTCGGGGCAGGGCACCTCCATGGTGGCCTTGTCGGACTCCAGGGTGATCAGCGACTGCTCGGCCTCGACGCTGTCACCGGGCTGGACCAGTACCTCGATGACATCGACCTCGTCGAAGTCGCCGATGTCGGGCACCGTCACCGTCTCGCTGCCGCCGCCTGCGCCGCCGGAAGGGGCGGCCTGTGGTTCCTGGGTCGCGGTGGCCTCCTCCGCGGCGTCCGCGTCCTCGGTGGCGCCACCGGCGTCCGTGGCCTCCAAACGCACGATGGCGGTGCCCTCGGAGACCTTGTCCCCGGTGGAGACCAGTACCTCCGCGACGCGGCCTGCCTCGGGGCAGGGCACCTCCATGGTGGCCTTGTCGGACTCCAGGGTGATCAGTGACTGCTCGGCCTCGACGCTATCGCCGGGCTGGACGAGTACCTCGATGACATCGACCTCGTCGAAGTCACCGATGTCGGGAACCGTGATTTCTTTTGTCTGCGCCATGGGTGAAATCCACTATGGTTCTGGGCCACGGATGGACCCGGATCAGCACATACCATCCGGGTCCATCGGCGTTAATTTGTGGCTACAGGGGTTTGTTCTTCGCCGCCCTCATACGGTCGCCGGATTCGGTGCGTCCGGGTCGATGCCGTACTTGCGGATGGCCTCGTTGACCCGTTCGCCATCGATGTCGCCGTCATCAGCCAGGGCCTTCAGCGCGGCGACGGTGACGTAGTAGCGGTCCACCTCGAAGAAGTGGCGCAGCCGCTCGCGGGTGTCGGAGCGGCCATAGCCGTCGGTACCCAGGACCACATAGCGCCGGCCTACGTAGCCGCGGATCTGATCGGCGAAGGCGCGCATGTAGTCGGTGGCTGCCACCGCGGGGCCATCGTGCCCCGCCAGTTGCTGGGCCACCCAGCTCTGCCGGGGCTCGGCATCGGGGTGGAGCATGTTCCAGCGCTCGCAGTCGATGCCGTCGCGGCGCAGCTCGGTGAACGAGGGGCAGCTCCACAGATCCGCCGCCACGCCCCAGTCCTCGTGCAACAGCTCCGCGGCGGCCACCACCTCCCGGAAGATCGCTCCGGAACCGAGCAGCTGTACCCGGGGGCTGCCCTGGCCACCCTCGCGGAACAGGTACATGCCCTTGCGGATGCCCTCTTCGGCCCCCTCCGGCATGGCCGGCTGGTGGTAGTTCTCGTTGAGCATGGTGATGTAGTAGAAGACCTTCTCCTGGTCCCGGTACATCCGCCGCAGCCCGTCCTGGATGATCACCGCCATCTCGTAGGCGTAGGTCGGATCGTAGGAGATGCAGTTGGGGATCACTGAGGTCAGCAGGTGGCTGTGGCCGTCCTCGTGCTGCAGCCCCTCGCCGTTGAGGGTGGTGCGTCCCGCGGTCCCCCCCATGAGGAAGCCCTTCGCCTGCATGTCGCCGGCCGCCCACCACAGGTCGCCGGTTCGCTGGTAGCCGAACATGGAGTAGTAGGCGAAGAAGGGGATCATCTCGATGCCGTTGTTGGCATACGAGGTCGCCGCCGCGATCCATGAGGACATGGCGCCGGCCTCGTTGATGCCCTCCTGCAGGATCTGGCCGCCCTTGTCCTCGCGGTAGTACATCAGCTGGTCGGCGTCCTGGGGCTCGTAGAGCTGGCCCTTGGGCGAATAGATGCCGAGTTGCCGGAACAACCCCTCCATGCCGAAGGTCCGGGCCTCGTCGGGGACGATGGGCACCAAATGCCGGGCCAGGGTCTTGTCACGGCCGATCACCGCCAGTGCCCGGACGAAGGCCATGGTGGTGGACATCTCGCGGTCGCCGCTGTCCTTGAGCAGCACCTCGAAGGCGTCGAGGTCCGGGATCTTGAGCGGCTCGGCGCCGTGGTGGCGGGCCGGCAGATAGCCGCCGAGGGCGCGTCGGCGCTCGTGGAGGTACTGGAGCTCGGGGCTGTCGTCGTCGGGCTTATAGAACGGTGCGTCGGCGACCTTGTCGTCGGGTACCGGGATCTGGAAGCGGTCACGGAAGGCCTTCAGAGCGTTCTCGGCCATCTTCTTCTGCTGATGGGTGATGTTCTGGCCCTCGCCGGCCTCGCCCATGCCGTAGCCCTTGACGGTCTTGGCGAGGATCACCGTGGGCTGGCCCTTGTGCTTGGTGGCCGCGGCGTAGGCGGCGTAGATCTTGTGCGGGTCGTGGCCGCCGCGGTTGAGCCGCCAGATGTCCTCATCGGTCATGTTGGCGACCATTTCCTTGAGCTCCGGGTACTTGCCGAAGAAGTGCTCGCGGGTGTAGGCACCGCCCTTGGCCTTGAAGTTCTGGTACTCGCCGTCGACGCACTCCTCCATGCGCTTGCGCAGCAGCCCCTTGGTGTCGCGGGCGAGCAGCGGGTCCCAGTAGGAGCCCCAGATCACCTTGAGCACGTTCCAGCCCGCGCCGCGGAACTCGCCCTCGAGCTCCTGGATGATCTTGCCATTGCCGCGTACGGGCCCGTCGAGGCGCTGGAGATTGCAGTTGACCACGAAGATGAGGTTGTCGAGCTCCTCCCGGGCGGCCACGCCGATGGCGCCCAGCGACTCCGGCTCGTCCATCTCGCCGTCGCCACAGAACACCCAGACCTTGCGGTCCTCCGTGTTGGCGATGCCGCGGTTGTGGAGATACTTCAGGAAGCGCGCCTGGTAGACGCCCATGATGGGGCCGAGCCCCATGGACACCGTCGGCAGCTGCCAGAAATCGGGCATCAGCCACGGGTGCGGATAGGAGGAGAGCCCACCCTCGGAGAGATCGGAGCGGAACTTGTGGAGCTGATCCTCGGTGAGCCGCCCCTCGAGATAGGCGCGGGCATAGATGCCGGGGGCGGAATGCCCCTGGATGAACACCAGGTCCCCGCCGTGGTCCTCGGAAGGGGCGCGCCAGAAATGGTTGAACCCCACCTCGTAGAGGGTGGCCGAGGAGGCGTAGCTCGCGATGTGGCCGCCGATGCCCTCGCGGTCCTTGTTGGCCTGGACCACCATGGCCATCGCGTTCCAGCGCAGCAGCGAACGGATCCGCCATTCCAGGGCGGCGTCGCCGGGGGACTTCTCCTCGTGCTGCGGGGGGATGGTGTTCTGGTAGGCGGTGGTGGCCTTGAACGGGAGCTGGCCGCCCCGGCGCCGCGCCTTATCGACCAGGGCCTCGAGCAGGAAGTGGGCGCGATCGGTGCCCTCATACTCGAGCACTGCCTCCAGGGCCTCGAGCCACTCCTGGGTCTCCTGGGGGTCCTCGTCGCCGGGCAGGGGCGTGGGTTTCATGCGTGCAGCCATGATCTCACCTCATCTGTCGCCGCCGTGGTGGCGCGTTCAGTGGTTCATTGTCGTTGTCGGCAGGGCTTGTACTGCCGGAGTATAGACACTCGCCCGGTGGCGCGGTTCGCGCGCTTCGGTGCGCCCCGGTTGCAAGGGTCACTGGGGCAAACGCTACCGTAGCGTGGGTGGGGTTGTCGCCACCTTATTAGTTCCTGAAAGGAATAAATGATGTGCCGTGTTCCCGTAACCCCGTGATTCAATCACCGGATGACAGTAGGTTACAGGCTATCGTTTGATGTGGGATGCTTATGTTGCGCCGCAGCGGAACAGATCCGCTCAGTCGTCCGTGGCGCCGAGCCAGTCCCGGGGCTGCAGCCAGAACTCGGTGAGCTCCGCCTCGCGGCTGCCCGGTTCCGGCTGGTAGCCGTATTCCCAGCGCGCCAGCGGCGGCAGGGACATGAGGATGGACTCGGTGCGCCCGCCGGACTGGATGCCGAAACGCGTACCCCGGTCGAAGAGGAGATTGAACTCCACGTAGCGGCCGCGCCGGTAGAGCTGAAACTGCCGCTCGGCCTCGGTCCAGGGGGTATCTCGGCGCCGCTCGACGATGGGGAGGTAGGCGTCGAGATAGGCCTCGCCGACGGAGCGCGTGAGGCCGAAGGCGTGCTCGAAGCCCCCCTCGTCGAAGTCGTCGAAGAACAGCCCGCCGATGCCGCGGCGCTCGCCGCGGTGGGGAAGATGGAAGTAGTCGTCGCACCAGCGCTTGAAGCGGGGATAGAGGTCCGCACCGAACGGGGCGCAGGCGTCCCGGGCGGTACGGTGCCAGTGGCGGACGTCCTCGGTCACGGGGTAGTAGGGGGTGAGATCGAAGCCGCCGCCGAACCACCATACCGGCGCGGCCTCCGGGTGCTCGGCGAGCAGGAAGCGGACGTTGGCGTGGGAGGTGGGCACGTGGGGGTTGGCCGGGTGCACTACCAGGGAGACGCCCATGGCCTGGAAGCTACGGCCGGCGAGCTCCGGGCGGCGCTCGCTGGCGCTTGCCGGCAGGGACTCGCCGCGGACATGGGAGAAGTTCACGCCCGCCTGCTCGAAGACCGCGCCGCCGGCTAGCACCCGGGATCGCCCGCCGCCGCCCGCGGGGCGCTCCCAGGCGTCCTCGTGGAAGCCGGCATGGCCGTCGACCCCGGCCAAAGCCTCGCAGATCCGTTCCTGCAGGGCGGTCAGCCATTGCCGTACCGCGTCCGGGCGAACCTCGCTCATGATCTTCCTCCTTCAGCCGGCGCGGAGCACCGCGCCGTCGGGCCATCGCCGGATCTCGGTGGGCCCGCGGTGCCGGTCCACCGCGCCGCCGAGTATGCCGTCCACTTCGCCGTCGAAGTAGGTGCGCACCCGTAGCGCGGTTCGGGCGGGGTGGGCGCCGGCGGGATTGGCGCTGGTGGAGACCAGCGGGCCGGCGAAGGCCGCGGCCAGTGCTGCAGCTACCGGATGGGCCGTGACCCGGACCGCGATGCGATCGCTGCCACCGGTGATCCAGGCCGGCGCCCGCGGTCCGGCGGGCATCAGCCAGGTGACCGGCCCCGGCCAGGAGGCGGCAAGCCGTTCATCGCTGAGGGCGAAGGCGTCGGCCCACCCCTGCAGGCGCCCGGGACGGTCGGCGATGAGGATGAGGCCCTTCTCCACCGGGCGGGACTTGAGGTTCAAGAGCCGCGCCACGGCGTGGGGATCGGCGGGGTCGCAGCCGAGCCCGTAGACCGCCTCGGTGGGATAGGCGATGACGCCGCCCGCGCGCAGGCGGCGGGCGACATGCCGGAAGCGGAACCCGGGCGTGGCGGTCACCTCAGCTGGTTTTGCGCTTTGCCGGCGCCCGCCGCCGGCCGCCCTTCTTCTCCGGCGCGGCGGCGATGAGCTCCCGGCACTCGTCCAGGGTCAGGGACTCCGGTTCCCGCTCCTTGGGGATCTTCGCGTTCTTGCGCCCGTCGGTGATGTAGGGGCCGAAGCGCCCGCGCAATACCCGGATGCCCTCTTCCGGCCATTCCCGGATGGTGCGCTTGGCCTCGTTTTCCTTCTTCTCCGCGACCAGCTCCAGGGCCCGTTCCCGGGTGATGGTGTAGGGATCGTCGTCTTTCTTCAGGGAGGCAAACTTGTTGCCGAAGCGCACGTAGGGTCCGAACCGGCCGATGTTGACCTGCATGGGCTCGCCCTCGGGGGTCTCGCCCATGTCCCGCGGCAGCTGGAACAGTGCCAGCGCTTCCTCGAGGGTGATGGTGTCGATGCTCTGCCCCGGGCGCAGGCTGGCGAAGCGGGGCTTCTCCTCGTCGTCGCGGGTTCCGATCTGCACGAACGGGCCGTAGCGGCCGAGTCGGGCCTGCACGGGGCGGCCGCTCTTCGGATCGGTGCCGAGCTCGCGGGCTTGCATCACCTCGGCGCGCGAGACGTTGGCCTTCTCCTCGACGCGCTCGTGGAACGGCTCCCAGAATTGCTGCAGCACCGGGATCCAGTCCCGTTCGCCCCGGGAGATGGCGTCGAGGTCGTCCTCGAGCCGGGCGGTGAAGTCGTAGTCCACGTAGCGGTCAAAGTGCTCGGTGAGGAACTTCGCCACCACCCGGCCGGTGTCGGTGGGCCGGAAGCGGCGGTTGTCGAGCTCCACGTAGCCGCGCTGCTGCAGCGTGGAGATGATGCTGGCATACGTGGACGGCCGGCCGATGCCCCGTTCCTCCAGCGCACGCACCAGCGAGGCCTCGCTGTAGCGCGGTGGCGGCTCGGTGAAGTGTTGCTCGGGGCGGATGGCCTTGAGGGTGACCTCGTCGCCCTCGGCCATCGCTGGCAGGATGCGTTCCCGGTTGTCCGCGCCCTCCTGGTTATCGTCGCTGCCCTCCATGTACACGGTCATGAAGCCCGGGTCGCGGATGGTGGAGCCGGTGGCGCGGAAGACGCCGACGTCACCGGCGGCCAGGTCCACGGAGACCGTGTCGATGGTGGCATGGATCATCTGGCAGGCCACCGAGCGTTTCCAGATCAGGTCATAGAGCCGGTACTGGTCCTCGCTGAGGTGCGCCTTCAGGTCCTCCGGGTGGCGTCCCGCTTCCGTGGGCCGGATGCCCTCGTGGGCCTCCTGGGCGTTCTTGGCGCGGGTGCGGTACTGGTTGGGCTTGTCCGGCAGCATCCGCTCGCCGTAGCGCTCGGCGATCACCCCGCGGAGGTTGCCGATGGCCTCCTCGGAGAGGTTGACCGAGTCGGTACGCATGTAGGTGATCAGCCCGATGGCGCCGCTGCCCGTGTCCACGCCCTCGTAGAGCTGTTGGGCGACGCGCATGGTTCGCTGGGCGGAGAAACGGAGCTTGCGTGCCGCCTCCTGCTGCAGCGTCGAGGTGATGAACGGCGCCGCCGGATTCCGCCGGCGCTGCTTCTTCTCCACCTTGGAGACCGTGAGCCGGCCGCCGGCCGCCTCCTCGAGCCGCCGCGTCGCCCGGGTGGCCTGCTCCTCGGTGGTGATGCTGAACTGCTCGACCTTCTCGCCGTCGAGGCGGGCGAGCCGGCCGGTGAAGGCCTGTTCGTCGTGCGCCAGATCGGACTCGATGCTCCAGTATTCCTGGGGCTCGAAGGCCTCGATCTCCTGCTCGCGCTCGACGATCATCCGCAGCGCCGGGCTCTGGACCCGGCCCGCGGAGAGCCCGCGGGTGATCTTGCGCCACAGTAGCGGCGAGAGGTTGAAGCCCACCAGGTAGTCCAGCGCCCGGCGCGCCTGCTGGGCGTTTACCAGGTCCTCGGAGAGCCCGCGCGGATGGGCGATGGCCTCCTGGATGGCGGGCTTGGTGATCTCGTAGAACACCACCCGGTGGACGGGCTTGTCGTCGAGCACGCCCTTGTCGCGGAGCAGCTCGTAGAGATGCCAGGAGATGGCCTCGCCCTCGCGGTCCGGGTCGGTGGCGAGGTAGATGGCGTCCACCTTGCGGGCCGCCTTGGCGATGGCCTCCACGTGCTTGGCGTTGCGCTCGATGGTCTGGTAGCGCATCGCGAAGTCGTGCTCCGGATCCACCGCCCCCTCCTTGGGGATGAGGTCACGCACATGGCCGTAGGAGGCGAGGACCTGGAAGTCCTTGCCGAGGTACTTTTCGATGGTGCGTGCCTTCGCCGGGGACTCGACGATGACCAGGTTTTTTCCCATACGAATATAGTCTCCGGTGTGCCCGGTGACCCCTGAACGAGTGTGCAAGACGGTCAGCCCGGGTGCACCCCGGAAACTAACGGCGCGGAATCGGTTGTCAATGCCCCCGGCGTCAGTGGATCAGCTGGTTCGGCCCATCGAAGACCAGGTTCTCCATGCTGGCGAAGGCCTCTTCCTCTCCCGGCTGGCTGAACAGGACCATCAGCACCACCCACTTGAGGGTGTCCAGGTCGATCTCCTCGTCGCCCAGGGCCATGACCCGGTCGATGACCAGCTCGCGGCTGTGGGGGGCAAGGATGCCCACCTGCTCGAGATAAAGCAAAAACCCCCGCATCTCGGTGTCCAGGCGCTCCTGCTCCCGGGGGGCGAACACCCGGACACATCGACTGGCGTTCGTGGCTACGGCGGGCAGATCGCGGCTGTTGGCGAGCTCGTCGAGCCAGTCGAAGGCCTTGCGGATCTCGGAGCGACTGAAGCCGATGTCGGTGAGCTCGGAGGTCAGGGAGTCCCGGTCGGGTTGGGGTTCGTCTTCGTTATAGAAGTAGTTCTCGAACAGATACATCAGGAGGTCGAAGACGTTCTCTTTCATCCGCACGCTCGGCGAGGCTGTCAGGAAGTGGTTCCGCTCAGTGGCTGCGTGCGTACCGCCCGCCGGCACAGGCGATGACATGCCCTCTGAGCTCGAGTATCAGCAGCATGGAGGAAAGCGTATCGGCCGTCAATCCGGTGCGCTCGGTGAGGACATCGAAGGCCACGGGGTCGTATTCCAGGGCGTCTAGCACCGTTGCGTAGTCGTCGCCGAGGGGCTCGGCCCCGGACCCCTCCTCCGAAGCCCCCTCGCGCGTGGCCGGTGTCGCGGATGGCGTGACCGCCATCGGGGGTAGTTCCTCGAAGACGTCCCCGGCCGATTCCACCAGCTTGGCCCCGGCCCGGATCAGGGCATGGCAGCCCCGGGCCAGCGGGTTGTGAATGGAGCCGGGAACGGCGAAGACCTCCCGGTTCTGGTCCAGGGCGTGGCGTGCGGTGAGCAGGGAGCCGCTGTGCATCCCCGCCTCTACCACCAGCACGCCGAGGGCGAGTCCGCTGATCAGGCGATTGCGGCGCGGGAACTGTTCGCGGCGTACGCCGGTGCCGGTGGGCAACTCGGTGACCACGGCGCCGTTGGCGGCGATCTCCCGGGCTAGGTCGCGATGGCGGGCGGGGTAGGTGCGGTCGGCACCGGTGGCGGTGACCGCCACCGTCGCCCCGCCGCCGGCCAGGGCCCCGCGATGGGCCGCCGCGTCGATGCCCAACGCCAGGCCGCTGGTGATCACCAGGCCGCATTCCGCCAGGTAGCGGGCGAACTCCCGGGCGTTGTCGCTGCCCGAGTGGGTGGGTTTGCGGCTGCCCACCACGGCGAGTTGCGGACGTCGAAGCACCGTGGGGTCACCGACCACGAACAGCAGCGGCGGCGCGTCGGCGATGCTCGCCAACTGTTCCGGGTAGGCGGGGTCCGAACGGGTGATCAGGTGATGGTCGTCGGCGGCGGCCAGCCAGGCCAAGTCCGAGCGCACCCCCGGGTCGTCCACCCCTGGCACGCCGTCGCGCAGGGCGGGGTTGAACCCACGCGCCCGGAGCTCGGAGGCCTCCGCGTCCAGGTAGGCCGCCGGGGAGGCGAAGGCGTCGAGCACGGTGGCGTAGGTGGCCGGCCCTATCCCGGGGGTGCGGAGCAGCCGCAACCAGGCCGCCAGGGCAGCGGTGTCAGGGGTTGCGGACGGCATCGCCGACGCTGATAGCCCGCGTCGCCTCCATGATCAGCCCCAGGCTCATCCGCTCGAAGGTGCGGAACACCAAGAGCGTGCCCTCGCGCTCGGGGGGCAGGGCCACGGGCTCGTCCGTCTTCGGGTCGCTGACCACCCGCTCTTCCTCGTAGACGGAAAGGACATGACCACTGGCGAGCCCCTGCGCCTCGCCCCGGTTGATGGCCACGACGTCGTACTGGCCGATCTGGTTGACGCCGTCCAGCACGGTCATGATGACGCCGTCGATCTCCTGCTCCGGTGCCCGCGGCATCATGCGGCTGTCCAGGGCCTCGTCGCTGGCGGGGAGTACCAGGTCCCGGGAGAGGATCTCGCGGTTGCTGCTGGTCAGCATCAGGGTGGCCGGATCGCCGTGCTCGTCGAGCTGGGCGCTGCCGAGCCGCCGGGCCAGCACGCCGAGCACGTCCCCGGATTCGGGGTCGGTGAAGGTCTGTTCGCGCCGGACCACATCCCAGTGTTGCCCGCCGCTTTCTGGGATGCCCCGGACATAGACCCGGTCGCCGGTGGCGCTCATGACCCGCTCGTCCCGGCCCGCGACCACATAGGCGGCGTCGTCGAGGGCTTCCGGCTCGACGATTCGGTCCCCGCTGAGGAACGGCCGGATCTCTTCGAGGGGGATGGTCGGTATGGCGTCGTCGAGCTCCTCGACCCGGACCTTGGGGGAGAGCTTCACCGTCCCGCCGCCGCGTTCGGCGGTCAGTCGCGGCTCACCGTCGACGATGGCCAGCCGGATGACGTCACCGGGATAGATCAGGTGCGGGTTGTCGATCTCGGGGTTCTCGTGCCAGATCTCCGGCCAGTACCACGGCTTGGTGAGGAAACGGCTGGCGATGTCCCAGAGGGTGTCGCCGGGCTGCACGGTATAACGGGTGGGGTGCCCGTCACGCAGTGACGAATCCTGGGCGGCCGCCACTGCGGATACGACGAGCGCGACGAACCAGCCCCACAGGAGGGTTTTTTTGAGCATGGGCAATCCCTGTATAGGCGCCGGCAGGTGGCCGCCTACGACCGCCATTCGTTATGATATTAGTAACGAAGGCTACACTAGCAGCCCATCCATCTGGGCCGCAACGGAATCGCAGACATGGCGAGACTCGAGATCCTCCATTATCCCAACCCGCGGCTGCGCACGGTCGCGCGCCCCGTTGAGCGCGTGGATGCACGCATCGTGCGGCTCATCGACGACATGCTGGAGACCATGTACACCGCCCCGGGGATCGGGCTGGCGGCCACCCAGGTCAACGTCCATGAGCGGGTGATCGTCATCGACATCTCCGAGGACCGGGACAGCCCGGTGGTGCTGGTCAACCCCCGGATCACCGAGCGTGACGGCGAGACCGTGGGCGAGGAGGGCTGCCTGTCGGTGCCCGAGTACTTCGAGGCGGTCCGCCGCAGTGAGCGGGTTACCGTGGAGGCCTTGGGGCGTGACGGGGAGCCGTTCTCCCTGGAGGCCGAGGGGCTGCTCGCGGTCTGCATCCAGCACGAGATGGATCACCTCGAGGGCCGGTTGTTCGTGGATTACCTCTCCGAGCTCAAACGCAAGCGCCTGCGCCGGCGGATGGACAAGCTTGCCCGCCAGCAGGGTGGGGTGGCCGCCGCCACCGAGGCGGTCTAAGCCGGATGGTGGCGCCGCTGCGCATTGCCTTCGCCGGTACCCCCGATTTCGCCGTCCCCGCCCTGAACGCCTTGCTGGACGCGGGTCATGAGGTGGCCGCGGTCTACACCCAGCCGGATCGCCCCGCCGGCCGTGGCCGGCGTCTGCGCCCCTCGCCGGTGAAAGCGGCGGCGGAGCGCGCCGGCCTTCCCGTGCGCCAGCCGCTTTCCCTGCGCAATGCCAGCGAGCGGGAGACGCTGGCCGCACTGGCCCCGGACGTCATGGTGGTGGTGGCCTACGGGTTGATCCTGCCCGCCTCGGTCCTGGGGATCCCGCGCCATGGGTGCCTCAACATCCATGCCTCGCTGCTGCCGCGCTGGCGGGGGGCGGCGCCCATCCAGCGGGCCCTGCTCGCCGGTGACGAGCGCACCGGCGTATGCATCATGCGCATGAGCACCGGGCTGGATACCGGGCCGGTGATCGCCTGCGAGGACACGCCCATCCGCGACGACGACACCGGCGGCAGCCTCCATGACCGCCTCGCCGCCATGGGCGCGGAGCTGATCGCGCCCGCCCTGGAGGGTTGGGTCCGTGGTGAGCTCGCCGAGCGGCCCCAGCCCGAGCAGGGTGTGACCTACGCGGACAAGCTCAGCATGGACGAGACCCGGGTGGACTGGAACGAGACGGCCACCGCCATCGAGCGCCGGATCCGTGCCTTCGACCCTTGGCCGGTGGCCCGGACGCGTTATCGGGACACAGAGCTCCGCTTATGGCGGGCCCGGGTCCTGCCGGGCCCGGCGCAGGGTACCGCCGGCCAGGTGGTTTCCGCCAGTGGTGAGGGCATCGACGTCGCCACCGGGGAGGGGGTGCTGCGCCTCGAGGAGCTCCAGCTCGCCGGCCGACGCCGTCAGGACGTGGCGAGCTTCCTCAACGGTTTCAGGCTGGTGGTCGGTGAACACCTCGGTTGAGCCGGGGGCGGCGGCGCGCCAAGCCGCCACGCGGGCCGTGGCGGCGGTGGTCCATGGGGGGCGCTCGCTCAGCGACGCCCTCCCGGAGGCGGAGGCCGGGCTTGCCGGCACCGACCGCGCCCTGATCCGGGAGCTCGCCTACGGTGCGCTGCGTTGGTACGGCCGCCTGCAGGCGGTCACCGCGGAGCTGCTCGCCCGTCCGCTCCGGCCCCGCGACCGCATCCTCGAGCCGTTGCTGGTGGTGGGCTGCTATCAGCTCGCCTTCACCCGTATCCCGGCGCATGCGGCGGTCTCCGCCACCGTGGCAGCGGCCGGCGCCCTGGGCCGGCCGCGGGCGCGGGGCCTGGTCAACGGCTGTCTGCGACGCTTCCAGCGCGAGGCGTCGGAGCTCCTCCAGCGTGTCGACCGGGAGCCAGCGACCGCCGCCGCCCTCCCGAAGTGGCTCTACCGTGCCATCGCCGACGACTGGCCGGCGGAGCGGGGGGCGGTGATCAGGGCGCTGCTCGAGCGCCCACCTATGACCCTGCGGGTCAACCGCCGGGCGAGGACGGTCGCCGCCTATAGCCAGGAGCTGGCCACGGCCGGCCTGACCGCGCGTCCGGTCCCCGGTGTCCCCGACGCCCTGACCCTGGACCGACCGGTGGCCGTCACCGATCTTCCCGGGTTCCGGGAAGGCCAGGTCTCCGTGCAGGACGCCGCCGCGCAGCTCGCCGCCGATCAGCTCGCCGCCGGGCCGGGCATGCGGGTGCTCGATGCCTGCGCCGCCCCCGGTGGCAAGACCGCCCATCTCCTGGAGCGTCATCCGGACCTCTCGGTAGTCGCCCTCGATAACGATCCCGGGCGGCTGGCGCGCATGGCCGAAGGCCTGGAACGCCTGGGCCTGGAGGCGGAAGTGCTCCGCGGTGACGCCGGCGACCCGGGGGGCTGGTGGGACGGGCGCCCCTTCGAGCGCATCCTGCTGGACGCGCCGTGCTCGGCGACCGGCGTCATCCGCCGTCATCCGGATATCAAGTGGCTCCGCCGGGCGGCCGACATCCCCACGCTGGCCGAGGGCCAGGCCCGCCTGCTGCGCGCGCTCTGGCCTGTACTGGCGCCCGGTGGCAGGCTGGTCTATGCCACCTGTTCGCTGCTCCGTGCCGAAAACGAGGCGGTGACGGCGCCGTTCGTCGCGGCCCATGATGACGTGTCGGTATCGGAGCCGGCGCTGCCGGCCGGGCGGGCCACGGGCGTGGGCGCCCAGATCCTCCCCGGGGAAGCGGAGATGGACGGATTCTACTACGCGTGTCTCACCAAGCACTGAGCCGGTACTGGCCGGGTGCCCTCTGCGCGCTGCTGCTGTGCCTCCTGGCGGGGTCGGTGGCCGCGGAGGACGGCTACGTCCGTATCGTCGACGGGGAGGTCGGGCTTCGTGAGGGCGTCTGGGAGCTCGATGCCCGAATCGACTATCGCCTAAGTGATGCCGCCCGGGAGGCCCTGGAGAACGGCGTGGCCCTGGAGATGCGGCTGGATATCAAGGTCGTGCGCCCGGCCTGGATCTGGTGGGAAACGACCGTCGCCGAGCTCACCCAGCGCTACCGCATCCAGTATCACGCCCTGAGCGAGCGCTACGTCCTGGTCTGGGTCAACAGCGGCGAGTCGCGCAGCTTTCGCAGCCTGTCGGCGCTTCGGCAGGCCCTGGGGCGGGTGGAGGGGCTGCCGGTGATCGACGCCGGCCTGCTGGGGGCGGGCACGCGCTATACGGTGGCGGCGCGGGCCGGATTGGATACCGAAGCGCTGCCCCGGCCGCTGCGCTCCATGGCCTACCTGTCGCCCCAGTGGCAGCTCGAGAGCGAGTGGAAGCGATGGCGGCTGCACGACGACGCCTAGGGTGGCTCCGCAGCGAAGGGTTCCTGCGGCTGCTGTTGTGCGTGGTCTTGCTGGCCTCGCTGTATCTGCTCAACGCCGCCACCGAGAACTCCGCGATCTTCGGCCAGTTGTACCTGTGGCTGCTAGTGTTCAACGGCCTGGCGCTGGTGGCGTTGGTGACAGTGATCGCCCTCAACATCCGGCGGCTGGTGCGCTCGCTGCGCGCGGAGCGGCCAGGCAGCCGGCTCACCGGGCGGATCATGGTGCTGTTCGCCCTGCTGGCGGTGGTGCCTGGCCTGGTGGTCTACGCCTTCTCCATGCAATTCCTGCGCAGCGGCATCGACAGCTGGTTCGATGTGCGCGTCGAGGATGCCCTCGACGACGCCCTCAAGCTCTCCCAGGCCTCCCTGGATCTGCGCATGCGCGACATGCTCAAGCGGGTGCAGAATGCCGCCGGTGAGCTGGCGACGGCCCCCGAGGGGGGAATCACTTTCACCGTCGACGACCTGCGCTCGCGAATGAACGCCGCCGAGCTGACCCTGTTCGGCAGCAATGGCCGTATCGTCGCCTCCAGCACCCGGGAGACCGAGGGCATACTGCCCAATCGCCCGGAAGAGGAGATCCTCCTGCAGCTGCGCCAGGGCCGCCCCTATGTGGGCCTGGATCCCATCGAGGGCAGTGGGTTGAACATCCGGGCCGCGGTGCCGGCGCCCAATCCGGAGCAACCCCAGAACGCGCGTTTCCTGCAGGCGCTGTTCCCCATGTCGCCGCGGCTCGACGAGCTGGCCACCAATGTCCAGGACGCCTTCGCCCAGTACCGGGAACTGGCCTATCTGCGCGGGCCGCTGAAGGACAGCTTCATCCTCACCTTGTCGCTGGTGTTGCTGATGTCACTGCTGTTCGCGGTGTGGTCGGCGTTCTACCTGGCCCGCCGGCTGGTCGCCCCCATCAGCCGCCTGGCCGAGGGCACCCGGGCGCTGGCTGAGGGCAATTACGGGACCCAGCTCCCCGACGGTGGCCGCGACGAGCTGGGCTTTCTGGTGCACTCGTTCAACGATATGAGCCGCCGGGTGGCGCAGGCCCGTGATGAGGCGCAGCGGGGGCAGATCCTCGCCGAGGCGCAGCGGGCCTACCTGGAGACCGTGCTCGGTAGGCTCTCCTCCGGGGTGCTGGCACTGGATCAGTACGGTTGCCTGCGCACCTACAACCAGGCGGCGGTGGACATCCTCTCGGTGCCCCTGGCGCAGGCCGTGGGTGGTCGGCTGCGTCTGCTCACCGCCAACCATCCCGGCTTCCTGCCCTTCGTGGAGCTGGTGGAGGCCCGTATCGCCGGCGGCGGTGCGGAGTGGCGGGAGGAGTTCAGCCTGGACACCGAGGAGGGCCGGCGAATGCTCATTTGCAGCGGCGCGGCCCTGCCCGGCGGCCGCACCGCCGGCGGCCATGTCATCGTGCTCGACGACGTCACCACCCTGATCCGGGCCCAGCGCGATGCCGCCTGGGGTGAGGTGGCCCGGCGCCTGGCCCACGAGATCCGCAATCCGCTGACGCCCATACAGCTGTCCGCCGAGCGTCTGCAGCACAAGCTCAGTGACCGTCTCGAGCCGGAGGCCGCGCAGATGCTCGAGCGCTCCACCCGTACCATCATCCAGCAGGTCGACGCCATGAAGGCCATGGTCAATGCCTTCTCGGAATACGCACGGCCCCCGCGGCTGAGCCTCACGGAGGTGGACCTCAACGCCCTGGTCCAGGATGTGGTGGAGCTGCACCGTTCGGAAACCGGCCGGGTGCGCTTCCAGCTCGATCTCGACGAGGCCCTGCCGCCGCTGCGCGCGGATCCCGGCCGGCTGCGCCAGCTGCTGAACAACCTAATCCGCAATGCCATGGAGGCCGCCGAGGGCGGAGGTCGGGATGAGGGCTGCCTGCTGCGCGTGAGCACCTGTGTCGGCAGCGGGCGCTACGAGGATATGGTGGAGCTCGCGGTCAACGACAACGGCCCGGGCTTCCCGGAGGAGGTGCTCGACCAGCTCTTCGAGCCCTACGTGACCACTAAGCCCCGCGGTACCGGGCTGGGCCTGGCGATCGTCAAGAAGATCGTGGAGGAACATAATGGGCTGATCGCGGCTCGCAACCTGCCCGACGGTGCCCGGATCACGGTCCGCCTGCCGGTGGCGGAATCGCTGGCACCGCAGCGATGGAACGATGTCGAGGAGAGACGATGAGCGATGCCAGCGTGCTGGTGGTGGACGACGAGCCCGATATCCGGGAGCTGGTCCGCGAGATTCTGGCCGACGAGGGATACCGGGTGACCACGGCGGCCAGCGCCGCCGAGGCGAGGGCGGCGCTGGCCGAACAGCGCCCCGATCTCGCGCTGCTGGACATCTGGATGCCCGAGGAGGACGGCATCTCCCTGCTCAAGGAATGGGTCCAGGCCGATGGGCCGGCGTTCCCGGTGGTGATGATCTCCGGTCACGGCACCGTGGAGACGGCGGTGGAGGCGACCCGGCTCGGTGCCGTGGACTTCATCGAGAAACCGCTGTCCATGGGCAAGCTCCTCGCCACCGTGGAGGAGGCCCTGGCGGCCCATGCACCGGCCCCCGGGGCCGAGGCCGCCGCGCCGGCGGTGGTTCCGGTGGGCCGGAGTCAGGCCATGACCCGGCTGCGCGAGCAGGCCAAGCGCCTTGCCGACGCGCGCTCGCCGGTGCTGGTCACCGGGGAGTCCGGCAGCGGGCGTAAGACCTTCGCTCGCTATATGCATGGCCTCGCCGCGCAGCCGGGACCCCTGGTGGAGCTGGTGGTGGGCAATGTCGCGGACGGCTCGCTCACCGAGACGCTGCTCGGCCGGCAGGGCGGCGGCCCCGGCCGGCTGGAGGCGGCGGCGGGGGGCACCCTGGTCGTCGACGAGGTCGATGAGCTGGACGATGCCGCCCAGGCCCATCTGGCCGCGGCGCTGGAGGGGCAGCGCTTCCAGCGGGTCGGCGGCAGTGAGGCGCTGCCCCTGCGCTGCCGGGTGGCGGCCGTCGCCGGGGCGGAGCTGGAGGCCGCGGTGCGCGCCGGGCAGTTCCGTGAGGACCTCTTCTACCAGCTCAACGTGGTGCCGGTGACCATCCCGCCGCTTCGCGATCACGTGGAGGATATACCCGAGCTGGTGAGCTTCTTCGTCGATGACCTGGTCGAGCGCGAGGGGCTGGTCTACCGGCGGTTCACCGTCGCCGCTCAGAACCGGCTGCGCAACCATACCTGGCCGGGCAACGTTCGCGAGCTGCGCAACCTCGTCCAGCGCCTGCTGCTATTGGGGGAGGGGCGGGACATCGACGTCGACGAGGTGGACCGCGTGCTGGCGGACAACGCCCATCCCGGCGATCCCGGACGGGCCGCCGAGCTATGGCTGGATCTGCCCCTGCGGGAGGCCCGGGAGGCCTTCGAGCGCGCCTACCTGCAGCGCCAGCTCCGGCGCGCCGAGGGCAGCGTCGCCCAGCTGGCCCGGCTGACGGGGATGGAACGCACCCACCTCTACCGCAAGCTCCGGGCCCTCGGCATCGACCCGAGGGAGGCCGGCTGATGAAGATCATCATCCTCGGTGCCGGCCAGGTCGGGAGCACCGTCGCCCAGAACCTGGCGCGGGAGGACAACGACATCACCGTCGTCGACGTCGACCCCGGTGTGCTCCAGGAGCTCCAGGACCGCCTCGATCTGCGCACGGTCACCGGCAGCGCCACCTATCCGGACGTCCTTGCCCGCGCCGGCGTCGACGATGCCGACATGATCATCGCAGTGACGGACTCCGACGAGGCGAACATGGTGGCCTGCCAGGTGGCGGACACGCTGTTCAACACCCCCACCAAGATCGCCCGGGTGCGTGCGGTGGAGTACCTGGCCTGCCCGCAGCTGTTCTCGCCGGACGCCCTGCCCATCGACGTCATCATCAGCCCCGAGCAGCTGGTCACCCAGTACGTGCGCCGGTTGATCGAGCACCCGGGGGCGCTGCAAGTGCTGGATTTCGCCGGCGGCAAGGTCCGGCTGGTGGCGGTGCGGGCCTACTACGGCGGCCCCCTGGTCGGCCAGGAGCTCAAGGCGCTGCGCGAGCACATGCCCAACGTCGACGCCCGGGTGGCGGCGATCTTCCGCCGCGGCCGCGCCATCATCCCCGAGGGCGACACCGTGATCGAGGCCGGCGACGAGGTCTTCTTCGTGGCTGCGCGCAAGAACATCCGCGCCATCATGGGTGAGCTGCGCCGCCTGGAGAAACCGGTCAAGCGCCTGATGCTCGCCGGCGGCGGTAACATCGGCACGCGGCTGGCCCAGTCCCTGGAGGGTCGGTTCCAGACCAAGATCATCGAGCGCAACCCGCGGCGCTGCCGGCTGATCTCCGAGCTGCTGCAGAAGACCATCGTCCTGCGCGGCGATGCCGCCGACGAGGATCTGCTGCTCGAGGAGAATATCGAGAACACCGACGTCTTCTGCGCCCTGACCAACGATGACGAGGCGAACATCCTCTCCGCGATGCTGGCCAAGCGCCTGGGGGCGCGCACGGTGATGGCGCTGATCAACCGGCCCGCCTACGTGGATCTCATCCAGTCCAGCGAGGATATCGACGTGGCCATCTCGCCACAGCATGCCACCATCGGCAGCCTCCTGGCCCACATCCGCCGCGGTGACGTGGTCAACGTCTACAGCCTCCGGCGCGGCGCGGCCGAGGCCATCGAGGCCATCGCCCACGGCGACGCGCGCAGCTCTTCGGTGGTGGGCAAGCGGATCGACCAGATCCGCCTGCCCCGGGGGACCACCATCGGTGCCATCGTGCGCGGCGACGCAGTGATCATGGCCCACCATGACACCGTCATCGAGCCCGAGGATCACGTCATCCTGTTCCTGGTGGACAAGAGCCGGCTCGCCGACGTCGAGAAACTCTTCCAGGTCGCCGTGACCTTTATCTGAGCGCCGGGCGCCCATGCGATTCGATGCCGTACAACGGATCCTCGGGGTCCTGCTGATGGTCTTCAGCCTTACCATGCTGCCGCCGGCGCTGCTGTCGCTGGTGACCGGTGACGGCGCCCATACCGCCTTCCTCGTGACAACTGGCCTGTTGGTGCTGCTGGGCTTCGCCCTGTGGCTGCCGGTGCGCAAGCTCCGCCGGGAGCTGCGCATCCGCGACGGCTTCTTTATCGTGGCCATGTTCTGGGTGGTCCTCGGGGTCTCTGGCGCGGTGCCGTTCCTGCTCGAGAGCCGCACCGGCATGGGCCTGGCGGACGCGGTCTTCGAGAGCATCTCCGGGCTGACCACTACCGGTGCGACGGTGCTCACCGGCATCGACGAGCTGCCGCTGTCCATCCGCTACTACCGTCAGCAGCTGCAGTGGCTCGGCGGCATGGGCATCATCGTGCTGGCCGTCGCCATCCTGCCCATGCTCGGCATCGGCGGGATGCAGCTCTACCGCGCCGAGCTGCCGGGGCCGGTCAAGGACGCCAAGCTCACGCCGCGCATCACCGAGACCGCGAAGGCGCTGTGGTACATCTACCTCAGCCTCACCGTTGTCTGCGCGGTGGCCTACTGGATCGCCGGCATGGATGCCTTCGACGCCATCAGCCACGCCTTCACCACCGTGGCCACCGGCGGCTTCTCCACCCACGACGCGAGCATGGGGCATTTCGATAGTATCGCCATCGAGCTCATCGCCGTGGTGTTCATGTTCGTCTCGGCGATCAACTATTCCCTGCACTTCCTGGTCTGGCGTTGGCGCAGCGTCGACCCGTGGGTGCGCGACCCGGAGCTGCGCTTCTACGTGGGCATAGTGCTCACCGCGCTGGTGCTGATCACCGGCGGGCTGTATCTCTATGAGGCGAGCCTGGGGATCGAGAACCCGGATATGTGGCACCACGCCCTGTTCCAGGTGACGTCTTTCGCCACCACCACCGGTTACACCACCACCGCCTACCACGTCTGGCCGGCGTTCCTGCCCGTGCTCCTGTTGTTCCTCTCGTTCATCGGTGGCTGCGGCAGCTCCACCTCCGGCGGCATCAAGGTGGTACGCGTGCTACTGCTGCTGCGCCAGGGTGGCCGCGAGATCCTGCGATTGATCCACCCCCAGGCGGTGCTTCGGGTCAAGCTCGGCGACAAGCCGGTCAGCGATCGCGTCACCGATGCCGTGTGGGGTTTTTTCGCGGCCTATGTGGCGCTGTTCACGGTGATCATGCTGAGCCTCATGGCCATGGGGCTGGATCAGATCACGGCCTTCTCCGCCACCGCCTCGGGCATGAACAACCTCGGCCCGGCCCTCGGGGATGTGGCGACCCATTTCGGCGACATGGGTGCCGGGGTCAAGCTGCTGATCTCCTTCGCCATGGTCCTCGGGCGGCTGGAGATCTTCACCCTGCTGGTGTTGTTCACGCCGGCGTTCTGGCGTCGATGACCGCAAGTCGCCGGGGGCGGCACGGGGACGGCGGGGTCTTTCGGGGAGACGTCGTGAATACATCGCTGTAGGCTTGGATGCCGCGTCCCTGCGGCATGCACTCCCCGAAAGACCCCGCCATCCCCGTCCGGTGTCCCTGTTGCCGTCCTGGCAGCCTTCGACCCACTTTAAAGCGGCGCCATTGGCCCGCATCCTATTGTCATGGACATCAATGCCCTGGAATCGATGATCGAGCAGGGGCGCGACAGCGCCATGCTGCGCCTGACCCTCGGTAACGCCTATGCCAAATCCGGTGATACCGCCGTGGCCCTGGAGCACCTGCGCGCGGCGGTGACCATGGATCCGGGGTATTCGGCGGCCTGGCGGGCCCTGGGTCGGCTGCAGGAGCGCGCCGGTGAGGGTGATCAGGCGCGGGAGAGTTATCGCCACGGGCTGGAGGCCGCCCGGGAGCGGGGCGACATTCAGGTGGTCCGCGAGCTGGAGGTACGGCTGCGCCGCCTCGGCGATCCGGGCGGCGGATGATTCCCGGTTGACTACACTTCGGGCATCGGCGGTGCGAGGCCGATAACGATGCCCCCGGCACTAGCAGAAGGAGTCGAAGCATGGACTGGCAGAAGCAGATGGAAGAGGCGATGTCCCACTGGACCGATACCCAGCGCAAGCTCTGGGATCAGTGGTTCGAGGGGATGCGCAACGCTGGCATGGGCGGCCCCATGCAGGAGACCCAGAAGCAACAGATCGACGCGTGGCAGAAGGCCGTCAGCGAGGCACTGGAGCGCCAGCAGCAATGGGTCCGGAGCCTCTCCAGCAGCGGCGGCGCCGGCAACGAAGACTGGTCGGCGCAGATGCAGCAGATGATGCGCGCCTGGACCGAGACCCAGGGCGAGCTCTGGCGGAACTGGCTCTCGCGCATGGAGGACGCGCAGCCGGCCGTCCGCGACATGCCTTGGTATCGTAGCGCCCGGGATGTTCTCGATGCCTGGGAGGAGGCCATGCGCCAGGCCGGCGAGGCGACTCAGTCGGCAGGTAAGGGCAAGAAGTAGGGAGCCAAAAAAAGACGCCGGCGCGGTCCCTGCGCCGGCATTTCCAGGTTCACTGTGCTGGAGGTGAAATGCGCACGCGCCCCGTCCTTGGGGTGTCGGACCTCCTGTCCGCGTGCGCCACGTCCCTGTGCCCTTTTTGTTGGTTGATCAACTTCCGTGTCGACCCGGCCCGCCTTTCCTGGCAGGCACGTATACAGCTTGCCATGCGGGGGAGGGCTTGGCTGTCAGTCAGTAATGACATTCCGTGTAGGAATATTCCTACATCGGGTGCACCCCCTGGAGGTCTCCCTTGATCGCACTGCTGCAACGGGTCCGCCACGCCGAGGTGCGGGTGGACGGGGAAACGGTCGCGGCCATCGGCGCCGGGCTGCTGGTGCTCGCCGGGGTCCAGCGTGACGACGAGGTGGCGGACGCCCGTCGCCTCGCGGAACGGCTGCTCGCCTACCGCGTCTTCCCCGACGCCGAGGGCCGGATGAACCGGTCGCTCACAGAGATCGACGGCGGGTTGCTGTTGGTGCCTCAGTTCACCCTGGCGGCGGACACCCGCAAGGGCAACCGTCCGGGCTTCTCCACCGCAGCGCCACCGGAGCGTGGCGAGGTGCTGTTCCGGGAGTTGGTGGCCTGCTGCCGTCAGCGCCATGCGGATGTGCAGGCCGGTGTCTTCGGCGCGGACATGGCGGTGGGTCTGACCAACGACGGGCCGGTGACATTCTGGCTGCAGACCCGGTAGCGCCGTGGCTGAACGGCGAGGCACACCGCGTGGCAGCCGTGGTATGCTCCGCGCGTCACCCAGCCCAGCGACACCGAGAGCATGGCCGATCGACTCGCAACCATCGAGCGCAATACCCTGGAGACCCAGATCCGGGCGGAGATCAATCTGGACGGCAGCGGCAACTCCCGCGTTGATATCGGGGTCCCCTTTCTGGAGCACATGCTGGACCAGATCGCCCGCCATGGGCTGATGGATCTGGATATCCGCGCCAGCGGCGATCACCACATCGACGATCACCATACCGTCGAGGACGTGGGTATCACCCTGGGCCAGGCGCTGGCGCAGGCGGTGGGGGAGAAGAAGGGCATCCGCCGCTTCGGCCATGCCTACTGCCCCCTCGACGAGGCGCTGTCCCGGGTGGTGGTGGACTTCTCCGGGCGGCCGGGGCTGGAGTTCAACGTGGACTTTCCCCGGGCGCGTATCGGCAGCTTCGACGTGGACCTGTTCAGCGAGTTCTTCCAGGGCCTGGTCAACCACGCATGGATCACCCTGCACGTGGACAACCTCCGCGGCCATAACGCCCACCACATCGCCGAGACGGTGTTCAAGGCCACCGGCCGGGCACTACGCATGGCGGTGGAGCTCGACCCCCGGCAGACCGGCGTGACCCCTTCCACCAAGGGCACGCTGTCGGGGTGAGGCCATGACGCAGATCGTCGTCGTCGACTACGGTATGGGCAACCTGCGCTCCGTTTCCAAGGCCCTGGAGCACGCCGGGGCCCATGAGGTGCGGGTGACCGATGACGCCGAGACCATCGCCGCCGCCGAGCGGGTGGTCTTTCCGGGGCAGGGCGCGGCACGGGAATGCATGAGCGCGTTGCATGCCCACGAGCTGGTCAGCGTACTCCGGGAGTCCATGGCCGAGAAACCGTTCCTGGGTGCCTGCATGGGCATGCAGGTGCTGCTCGGGCACAGCGAGGAGAATGACGGGGTTACGCTTCTTGGCGCCTTTCCCGGGGAGATCCGGCATTTTCGACACCATTTCCCGGAAACCGCGCAAGGGCTCAAGGTCCCCCATATGGGCTGGAACCGGGTGCGCCAGACCGCCGAGCATCCACTGTGGGCGGGGGTCGCCGACGGCGAATGGTTCTACTTCGTCCACAGCTACTACGCCGAGCCCCGGGACCCGGGGTTGGTGCTCGGGGTGACCGACTACGGGGGCGAGTTCGCCAGCGTGGTCGGGCGGGACAACGTGTTCGCCACCCAGTTTCACCCGGAGAAGAGCCACGATGCCGGGCTACGTCTGCTCGGCAACTTCATCCAATGGGACGGCCGTGCCTGAGGGGCGCCGCCAGTAGACAGGTGTAATGGATCCGGACATGCTCCTTATCCCGGCGATCGATCTCAAGGAAGGCAAGTGCGTGCGCCTGCGCCAGGGGCGCATGGACGATGAGACCATCTTCTCCGACGACCCGGTGGCCGTGGCCGGCCGCTGGATCGAGGCGGGCGCGCGCCGTATCCACCTGGTGGACCTCAACGGCGCCGTGGCCGGCTTTCCGGTCAATGCGGACATCATCGGTCGCATCTCCGAGGCGTATCCGGAGGTCGACATCCAGGTCGGCGGCGGTATCCGGAGCTTCGACGTAATCCAGACCTACCTGGACGTGGGCGTGGACTACGTGATCATCGGCACGCAGGCGGTGCGGCAGCCGGCCTTTGTCGACGATGCCTGCGATGAGTTCCCGGGCCACATCATCGTGGGCCTGGACGCCAAGGACGGGATGGTGGCTACCGACGGATGGGAGCAGGTCAGCACCGCCACCGCCGAGGCGATGGCGCGGCGCTTCGAGGCCGCCGGCGTGGAGGCGCTGGTGTTCACCGACATCGGCCGCGACGGCATGATGCGCGGCGTCAACGTGGAGGCCACGGCCCGGCTGGCACGGGCGGTGGAGATCCCGGTGATCGCCTCCGGCGGGGTTACCTCCATGGACGACGTCCGGGCGCTGTGTGCCGCCGCCGATAGCGGGATCGCCGGGGCCATCGTCGGCCGGGCGCTCTACGAGGGACGGCTGGACCTGGAGGCCGCTCAGCGCATGGCCAACGAGCTCACCAGCGGGGCGGCGTGATGGCGCTTGCGCGACGGATCATCCCCTGCCTGGACGTGGACGCCGGCCGCGTGGTCAAGGGCGTGCGCTTCGTCGACATCCGGGACGCCGGCGACCCGGTGGCCGTGGCCCGTGAGTATGACCGTGCCGGCGCCGACGAGATCACCTTTCTCGATATCACCGCCAGCCACGAGGGCCGCGAGACCATCGTCGAGGTGGTGGAGGCGGTGGCCAGCGAGGTGTTCATTCCCCTGACCGTCGGCGGTGGCGTGCGCGAGGTCGCCGACGTGCGTCGCTTGCTCAATGCCGGCGCCGACAAGGTGGCCATCAACACGGCCGCGGTGCACCGCCCGGAGTTCGTGCGCGAGGCCGCCCAACGCTTCGGATCCCAGTGCATCGTGGTGGCCGTGGACGCGAAGCGGGTGGCGGACGTGGATGGCCAACCCCGCTGGGAGGTGTTCACCCACGGCGGTCGCCGCGCCACCGGTCTGGACGCGGTGGAATGGGCGCGCCGCATGGCCGATCACGGTGCCGGCGAGATCCTGCTCACCAGCATGGACCGGGACGGCACCCGGGAGGGCTTCGATTGCCCCCTGACCCGCGCCGTCTCCGATGCCACCGGTGTGCCGCTGATCGCCTCGGGTGGCGTGGGTAATCTCCAGCACCTGGCCGACGGCGTGCTCGAGGGCCACGCCGACGCCGTGCTGGCGGCGAGTATCTTCCACTTCGGTGAGTACAGTATCGCCGAGGCCAAGGCCTACATGGCGGAGCACGGGATCGAGGTGCGCCGATGACATGGCTCGACGAGGTCCGCTTCAACGACGACGGCCTGGTGACCGCCATCGCCCAGGACGCCGCGGACGGCCGGGTGCTGATGCTGGCCTGGATGGACCGGGAGGCCCTGCGCATCACTGCCGAAATCGGTGAGGCGGTGTACTATTCGCGCTCCCGGCGGCGGCTTTGGAAGAAGGGCGAGTCCTCGGGCCATGTCCAGCGCGTGCGGGACATCCGCCTCGACTGTGACGGCGATGCGGTGCTGCTCGCCGTCGAGCAGATCGGCGGGATCGCCTGCCATACCGGCCGGCGCAGCTGCTTCTATCGCCGGCTCGCCGACGACGCCTGGATCGAGGAAGACCCGGTGGTCCGCGACCCGGAGGCCATCTACGGGGGGGAGGGGAATGGCTGACGACATCCTCCAGCGCCTCGCCGAGGTCCTCGAGGCTCGCAAGGGCGCCGATCCGGAGGGTTCCTACGTCGCCGGGCTATATGCCCGCGGCGAGGACCGGATCCTCAAGAAGGTCGGCGAGGAGGCCACCGAGACGGTGCTCGCCGCGAAATCCGGAGATCGGGACCATTTGGTTTATGAGACCGCGGATCTGTGGTTCCATACTCTGGTCATGCTGGCGCACTATGGTCGCGGTCCGGCTGACGTGCTCGCGGAGCTGGACCGCCGGTTCGGCCTGTCCGGACACGACGAAAAGGCCGCCCGCGAGGACGGCGATTAGCGGGTTCCGCCGCCAAGGGGCGGCGGCTCAAATTATTTAGGAGGGGATCCATGGGATTCGGTGGCATCAGCGTTTGGTCGCTCCTGCTCATTCTGGTCATCGTGCTGCTGCTCTTCGGCACCAAGAAACTGCGTAACGTCGGCACTGACCTCGGGGGTGCGATCCGCGGCTTCAAGCAGGCGATGGGCGAGGGCGAGAAGGGCGGCGAAAAGAAGGACGAGGATAGCAGCGAGCGCCTGGAGTCCGGCGAGGGTGAAGACGGCGGCCGGCAGGCCGACGCCAGCCGGACCGAAGACGAGACGGCCCGCGACCGTCACCACTCCGGCTGACCGCGGCTCGCCGGCAGATGTTCGACGTCAGCTTCTGGGAGCTGCTGATCATCGGCGTGATCGCGCTGATCGTGGTGGGTCCGGAGCGGCTCCCGGGGCTCGCACGCACCCTCGGTCTCTGGGTGGGCCGGGCACGGGCCACGTTCACGTCGCTGAAGGACGAGATTGAGCGGGAGTCCCATATCCAGGGCCTGAAGGACACCGAGCGGGCGATGCGCGAGCGCGAGCGGGAATTCCGCGAGGACGTCCAGCGGACTACGCGGGATGTCCATGAGACCGCGGAGAGTGCCCGCAGCGACGTCGAGGAGGCCGCCGGCGAGCGTCGCAACGGCGGTGGCGATGCCGATGCCGCGGCGGAGAAGACGTCGCCACAGGGTGAAAGGGAACGGGACAACACCGGACAATGAGCGCTGATCCACGTGATGAGGGGATGGACGAGGACCGGCCCCTGCTGAGCCATTTGCTCGAGCTGCGTAGCCGGCTGATGCGCGCCGTGCTCGCGACCCTGGCGGTGTTCCTCGTGCTCTATCCCTTCCGCGACCCCCTCTACCAATGGCTCTCCGGGCCCCTGCAGGCGGTGCTCCCCGAGGGCTCGCAGATGATCGCCACCCAGGTGGCCACGCCGTTCCTGATACCGCTCAAGCTGGCCTTGGTCAGCGCCTTCTTCATCTGCATCCCGTACGTCCTCTATCAGGTGTGGGCGTTCGTGGCACCGGGGCTCTATCGCCACGAGCGGCGACTGATCTGGCCCCTGCTCGCCTCCAGCGTCGCGCTGTTCTACCTGGGCATGGCCTTCGCGTACTTCGTGGTGTTCCCGCTGGTGTTCCGTTTCTTCGCTGGTGTCACCCCTGAGGGGGTGTCGATGATGACCGATATCGGCGAGTACCTCTCCTTCGTGCTCACCCTGTTCTTCGCCTTTGGTGCGGCCTTTGAGGTGCCCATCGCCACCATACTGCTCATCCGCAGCGGCATGATCTCCCGGGAGGACCTGGCGGCGAAGCGCCCGTATGTGATCGTCGCCGCCTTCGTGATCGGAATGGTGCTTACCCCCCCGGATGTCATCTCCCAGGTGCTGCTGGCGCTGCCGGTATGGCTGCTGTTCGAGGCCGGCCTGGTGTTCTCGCGCTGGCTTCCCGGCGGTGACCGGGCCACGGAAACCGATTCCTGATCTATTGGTAAGAAAAGCTCGAGATTTAGCCGGTGCCGGCCAGTAAGGACCGGTTAACGGGTTGTAAGCCCGCGCCAGTGTTGCGCTTGCACACACTCACGAGTATCGTATCGCGGGCAGTACCCCGGGGGCGCCGACCGGCAGAGATTGGTCGAGTGCCTCTCTCGGGACACCCATCAGCGGCAAGGACAGTCGGGCACGGCGTGAGATGAACGCTACCGGAGCCAGCGCATCCGGGTCGGGAGACCGCGCTACGGGCCGGCCACCGCGACCCGCCCCCTCAACCCGCTCGTCCGGCGACCCGGAGCCGGCGAAGCCATTCCCTGCCCGTGTCCCTTTTGCTCGTACCCTTTGCCCCTTTGCTTCCCGGTCCCACTGGCATGGTCATGCCGGTCGGCTACCTTTTGCCTTGAGACCCCACTGCACACGCGCACTCAATCACCAGGTGATTCCCCATGAACGGTGCCTTTGAACGGCTACAGCGCAACTCCTACCTGAGCGGCGGCAACGCCAGTTACATGGAGGCCCTCTACGAGGCCTACCTCAATGATCCGGACTCCGTGCCCACGGAATGGAAGCGCTATTTCCAGGGGCTGGAGGCCGGTGATGGCGCCGCCGCCCGGGACGTGCCCCACAGCCCGATCCGCGAGCAGTTCGCCGAGCTCGGTCGTCGTCGCGGCCGCGTCGACGGTGCGGCGGCGGAGATGGCGCCGGACGTCGCCCAGAAGCAGGCGGCGGTGCTGCGCCTGATCAACGCCTACCGCTTCCGCGGCCACCAGCGTGCCGACATCGACCCGCTGCACCTGCGCGACAAGCCCGAGGTCCCTGACCTGGATCCGGCCTATCATGGGCTGTCCGAGGCGGACATGGACCAGACCTTCAACACCGGGTCGCTGTTCACCGCCGAGCAGCTGACGCTGCGCGAAATCATCGCCCTGTGTGAGGAGGTCTACGCCGGGAAGCTCGGCTCGGAGTACATGCACATCACGGATACGGCGCAGAAGCGCTGGATCCAGGAACGCCTCGAGCGTCCGCGGGCCCGGGCCGAGCTGGACGCCGAGAGCCGTCAGCGGGTGCTGCAGCGACTGACCGCTGCGGAGGGTATCGAGAAGTACCTGAACAGCAAGTACGTCGGCCAGAAGCGCTTCTCGCTGGAGGGCAGCGAGGTGCTGGTCCCACTGCTCGACGAGGTGATCCAGCGCGGCGGCGAGCAAGGCGTGCGCGAGATGGTGCTGGGCATGGCGCACCGCGGTCGGCTGAACGTGTTGATCAACACCCTCGGCAAGTCTCCCGCCGACTTGTTCGCCGAGTTCGAAGGCGACTACGAGCTGGAGAATGCCACCGCCGGCGACGTCAAATACCACATGGGCTACTCGTCGGACATCCAGACGCCGGGCGGGCCGCTGCATCTGGCGATGGCCTTCAACCCCTCGCACCTGGAGATCGTCAACCCGGTGGTGGAGGGCTCGGCGCGGGCGCGCATGCAGCGGCGCCGTGATTTCATCGGTGAGGAGGTGCTGCCGGTGCTGGTCCACGGCGATGCCGCCTTCGCCGGCCAGGGCGTCGTAATGGAGACCTTCCAGCTCTCCCAGGCCCGTGGCTTCTACACCGGCGGAACGGTCCACGTGATCGTCAACAACCAGATCGGGTTCACCACCTCCAACCCCCTGGACTCGCGCTCCACCTTCTACTGCACGGAGGTGGCGAAGATGATTCAGGCGCCGATCTTCCACGTCAACGGCGACGACCCGGAGGCGGTGCTGTTCGCCACCCGGGTGGCCATGGACTACCGCAAGCGCTTCCGGCGCGATGTGGTCATCGACGTGGTCTGCTACCGCCGCCATGGTCACAACGAGGCCGATGAGCCCGCCGCCACCCAGCCCACCATGTACCAGAAGATCAAGAAGCATTCCCCGGTGCGCAAGCTCTACGCCGAGCGGCTGGTCGAGGAGGGCGTCCTCGACAAGGACGGGCTTAAGGCCCTGGAGCGGGATTACCGGGACCGCCTCGATGAGGGCAAGGTGGTGGCCCCCAACATCCTCGACGAGGTCCACAACAAGTTCGCCGTGGACTGGAGCCCCTACTTCAAGGGCGACGGCGATGAGACCGTGGACACCGCCGTCCCGCTGGAGCGGATTCGTGCCCTGCAGGAGCGGCTGCAGCGCCTGCCGGAGGGCTTCGAGCTCAATCCGCGGGTGGCGAGCATGATGGAGAGCCGGCGCAAGATGGCCGCCGGCGCCCTGGCCATGGACTGGGGATTCGCCGAGACCATGGCCTACGCCTCGCTGCTCGAGGAGGGCTGGCAGGTGCGCCTGACGGGGCAGGACTCCGGGCGCGGTACCTTCTTCCACCGCAACGCGGTGTTGCACAACGCCAAGGACGGTACCACCCATGTCCCGTTGAAGGACATCAGCACGGACCCGGCGGACTTCACCGTCATTGACTCCCTGCTCTCCGAGGAGGCGGTGCTCGGCTTCGAGTACGGCTACACCACCTCCGATCCCGAGACCCTGGTGATCTGGGAGGCGCAGTTCGGCGATTTCGTCAACGGCGCCCAGGTGGTCATCGACCAGTTCATCACCTCGGGCCAGGCGAAGTGGGGCCGGCTCTGCGGGCTGGTCATGCTCCTCCCCCATGGCTATGAGGGTCAGGGCCCGGAGCACTCCTCGGCGCGACTGGAGCGCTTCCTGCAGCTGTGCGCGGAGCAGAACATGCAGGTCTGCGTGCCCTCCACCCCGGCGCAGTTCTTCCATATGCTGCGCCGTCAGCTCCTGCGCCCGACGCGCACGCCGCTGGTGGTGATGACGCCGAAGTCGTTGCTCCGTCACAAGCTCTCCACCTCCGTGCTCGACGAGCTCTCCCGCGGGCATTTCCACCGGGTGGTCGACGAGATCGACGACCTGAAGGTCCGCGACGTCAAACGTGTGGTGGCCTGCAGCGGCAAGGTCTACTACGACCTCCTCCAGGAACGGCGCAAGAGGGAGCGCAAGGACACCGTCATCGTCCGGGTCGAGCAGCTCTACCCGTTTCCGGAGAAGGAGCTCGCCGCGCTGCTCAAGCGCCGCTACAAGGGGGCGAAGGAGATCGTGTGGTGTCAGGAAGAGCCGCAGAACCAGGGGGCCTGGTACCAGATCCAGCACCACTTGCGAAACTGCATGACCCGGGAGCAGTCGCTCACCTATGCCGGCCGCGACCCCTCCGCCTCGCCGGCGGTGGGCTACGCCAAGCTCCACCATGAGCAGCAGCGCCGGCTCGTGGAGGCCGCGCTCGGCTGACCCGGTCGCCGCGTATCGCCCATAACCTCGGCCCGACGGGCCGCCCAGGACAACAAGCGAGGAATCGATGAGTATCGAAGTCAAGGTACCCGCACTGCCCGAATCCGTGACCGAGGCTACCGTGGTCACCTGGCACAAGCAGCCCGGTGACGCGGTGGAGCGCGATGAGAATCTGGTGGACATCGAGACCGATAAGGTCGTGCTCGAGGTCCCGGCCCCGGATGACGGCGTGCTCGGCGAAATCCTCAAGGGCGAGGGCGATACGGTCACCGCCGGTGAGGTGGTCGCCACCTTGACCGAAGGCGGCGGCGAGGCAAAGCCTGCGGCCGCCGAGAAGGAGGCCGCTGCCCCGGAACCCGAGCCCGCCGCAGCCGCGCCGGAACCGGAGCCCGAGAAGACTACCCCGGCCGAGGCCCCGGTGGCGGCGGACGAGGATCTCGCCCCGGCGGTGCGCCGCCTGGTCGCCGAGCACGATCTGGATCCCGCAAAGATCGAGGGCAGTGGCCGCGGCGGGCGAATTACCAAGGAGGACGTGGTGCGCTACTTGGAGGGCGCCGGCGAGGGCGCTGGCGGGGCCGCCGAGCGCCGCCCCCGCGAGCCCGAGCCCGCCGGACGCCGCAGCGAGGCCCCGGCGGAGACCCAGTCCCCCGAGGCCCCGGCGGTCTCCGCTGCCGGCGAGCGCCCCGAGCGCCGGGTACCGATGACCCGGCTGCGCCAGCGCATCGCCGAGCGCCTGGTGGAGGCGCAGCAGACCGCAGCCATGCTCACCACCTTCAACGAGGTGAACATGCAGCCGGTCATGGACATCCGCGCCCGCTACAAGGAGCGCTTCGAGAAGACCCACGGGATCAAGCTCGGCTTCATGTCCTTCTTCGTGAAGGCAGCGGTGGAGGCGCTCAAGCGCTACCCGGCGGTCAATGCCTCCATCGACGGCACCGACATCATCTATCACGGCTACTACGACATCGGCATCGCCGTTTCCACCGAGCGTGGCCTCATGGTGCCGGTGCTGCGCAACGCCGATCAGCTCTCCTATGCCGAGATCGAGGCGGGGATCACTGATTTCGGCAAGCGCGCCAAGGAGGGCAAGATCGGCCTCGACGAGCTCACCGGCGGCACCTTTACCATCACCAACGGCGGCATCTTCGGCTCGCTGGTCTCCACGCCCATCCTCAACCCGCCTCAGAGCGGCATCCTCGGCATGCATAAGATCCAGGAACGGCCCATGGCGGTGGATGGCGAGGTCAAGATCCAGCCGATGATGTATCTGGCCCATTCCTACGACCACCGCATTATCGATGGCCGTGAAGCCGTGCAGTTCCTGGTCGCCATCAAGGAGGTCCTCGAGGACCCGGCCCGGTTGCTGCTCGAGGTGTAAGCGCTTTACCGACTATCCCCTATCTTTCAGGAGTCAACATGGCCAATTCCTACGACGTCATCGTCATCGGCGCCGGCCCGGCGGGCTACGTGGCGGCCATCCGCGCCGCCCAGCTGGGCATGAGCGTGGCCTGCGTCGACGAGTTCCGGCGCAAGGGCAGTGAGCCCGCCCTTGGCGGCACCTGCCTGAACGTCGGCTGCATCCCCTCGAAGGCGCTGCTGGATTCCTCCGAGCAGTACCATAAGGTCCAAGGAGAGCTCGCCGGCCATGGGATCAAGGTCGGCGACGTCTCCCTGGACGTCCCCAAGATGATCGCCCGCAAGGACAAGGTGGTGGCCGATCTCACCGGCGGCATCCAGCAGCTGTTCAAGGCCAATAAGATCGAGTGGCTGCAAGGCCACGGTAAGCTGCTCACCGACCGCCGGGTGGAGTTCACGCCGCATAAGGGCAAGGCCCAAACGCTGGAGGCCACCAATGTGATCCTGGCCACTGGATCGCGGCCCATCGAGATCGGCGCCGCGCCCACCGATGGCGAGCGGGTGCTGAACTCCGATGGCGCGCTGGAGATGACCGAGGTCCCCAAGCGCCTCGGCGTCATCGGCGCCGGCGTCATCGGCCTGGAGATGGGCAGCGTCTGGGACCGGCTGGGCTCCAAGGTGGTGCTGCTCGAGGCCCAGGACGAGTTCCTGGCGCCGGTGGATCACCAGGTCTCGCGCGACGCGAAGAAGCACTTCGAGAAGCAGGGCCTCGAGATCCGACTGGGTTGTCGGGTCACCGAGACCCGCAAGGGCAAGAATGTCTCGGTGCACTACGAAGACAAGGATGGCAGCCAGAGCCTGCAGGTGGACAAGCTCATCGTCTCGGTGGGCCGGCGACCCAACACCGAGGACCTGGCCCACGAGGACGTGGACCTGCTCACCGACGAGCGCGGTTTCGTCCACGTCAATGATTATTGCGAGACCAACATCCCCGGCGTCTATGCCGTGGGCGATGTGGTCCGGGGCCCCATGCTCGCCCATAAGGGCAGCGAGGAGGGCGTGATGGTGGCCGAGCGCATTGCCGGCAAACCCGGTCATGTCAACTACGAGACCATCCCGTGGGTGATCTACACCGAACCGGAGATCGCCTGGGTGGGACGCACCGAGAAGCAACTCAAGGAGGCGGGTATCCCGTTTCGCACCGGTACCTTCGGCTTCGCGGCCAATGGCCGTGCCCGCGCCATGGATCGCACCGAGGGACTGGTCAAGATCCTGGCCCACGCCGAGACCGACCGGATCCTGGGCGTGCATATCTGTGGCTCCCAGGCCTCCGAGGTGATCGCCGAGTGTGTGGTCGCCATGGAGTTCGCGGCCAGTGCCGAGGACCTGGCGCGGACCATCCATGCCCATCCCACCCTCTCGGAGTCCGTTCACGAGGCGGCCCTCGGGGTCGATAAAAGGGCCATCCACAAGGCGAACTGACCGGCGGTCATCCCCGGCCTCGACGAAAGCCGCCTGGGGGCGGCTTTTTCGTATGCGAATGCGTGTCTTCGGCAGGGTGATCGTGAAGCAGGGCAATCCACGGCCGACGCGTTCATTGTGTTTCACAATACAGAACGTCCGAAAGCGCGTGAAGAACCCATCTTCCATCATTTTTGTTTTGTAACCATTTGTTCTGAAAACGATTTGGGAATCGCCTTTACGCTAGCGTAAACTGGCGAACCCCGGACGCGGACGGTAGGTAACCGCCCCGCGACCGCCGCATCCCCCGGCCCGCCAGGGCCTACGGCAAGGGAGAGGAAACCATGCCAACACTGGAATCCGCAGGCCGGCGCTTCCGTCGCGCCGTCGAAGAGGAGCGGCCACTGCAGGTGGCCGGCACCATCAATGCCTACGCGGCCTTGCTCGCCCAGCGCGCCGGCTTCCGCGCCATCTATCTCTCCGGCGGTGGCGTCGCCAACGCCTCCTTCGGCTTGCCGGACCTTGGCATCACCCAGCTGGCCGATGTCGCCGAGGATGTCCGCCGCATCACCGCGGTGTGCGACACGCCGTTGCTGGTGGACATCGACACCGGCTGGGGTGGGGCCTTCAATATCGCCCGTACCATCCAGGAGCTCACCCGCGCCGGCGCCGCCGCCGTGCACATCGAGGATCAGGTCCAGGCCAAGCGCTGCGGCCACCGCCCCGGCAAGGCCCTGGTCTCCAAGGAGGAGATGGTGGACCGCGTGAAGGCGGCGGTGGATGCCCGCTACGACGAGCAGTTCGTCATTATGGCGCGCACCGACGCCTATGCGGGGGAGGGCCTGGAGTCCGCTGTGGAGCGGGCCAATGCCTACGTGGAGGCCGGTGCGGACATGATCTTCGCCGAGGCGTTGCACACCCTCGACGAGCTCTCCGCCTTTGCCGGGCGTGTCTCCGTGCCGGTGCTCGCCAATATCACCGAGTTCGGCAAGACCCCGCTGTTCACCGTCGACGAGCTGCGTGGCGCCGGGGCCTCCCTGGTCCTGTATCCGCTCTCGGCGTTCCGGGCCATGAGCCGCGCGGCCGAGCAGGTCTACGCCGCTATCCGCCAGGACGGCACCCAGCAGGCGGTCACCGACATCATGCAGACCCGCAACGAGCTCTACGAGGTCCTCGGCTACCACGACTACGAGCGCAAGCTCGATGAGCTGTTCTCGCGGGACGAGTGACCCACCGGATCCAATCTCAAGGAGAGCGAAGATGACTGAAAAGAAAACCGGGGCCGGGCTCCGCGGTATGACCGCCGGCGAGACTGCCCTGTGCACCGTGGGCATCAAGGGTACCGGCCTGACCTATCGCGGCTACGACATCCACGACCTCGCCGAGCAGGCCGAGTTCGAGGAGGTCGCCTACCTCTTGCTCTACGGCAAGCTCCCCAACCGCAGCGAGCTCGCCGACTACAAGCGCCGGCTCAAGGGCATGCGCGATCTGCCGCAGCCCCTGAAGGAGGTGCTCGAGCGCATCCCTGCCGATGCCCATCCCATGGACGTAATGCGCACCGGCTGCTCCATGCTCGGCAATTTGGAAACCGAGCAGGACTTCAGCGAACAGCAGGACAAGGCCGACCGCATCCTCGCCGTGCTGCCCGGCATCATCACCTACTGGTACCGCTACTCCCATGACGGCGTACGCGTTGACCCGGCTACCGATGACGACTCCATCGGCGCGCAGTTCCTGCACCTGCTCCATGGCGAGGCCCCCAACGCCACCCATGAAAAAGTGATGCACGCCTCGCTGATCCTCTACGCGGAGCACGAGTTCAACGCCTCGACCTTCACCGCGCGGGTTTGTGCCTCCACCCTCTCGGACATGCACTCCTGTGTCACCGGTGCCATCGGATCGCTGCGCGGACCGCTCCATGGCGGTGCCAACGAGGCTGCCATGGCCATGATCGAGCAGTGGTCCGACCCGGACGAGGCGGAGCGCGAGATCCTCGGCATGCTCGAGCGCAAGGACAAGATCATGGGCTTCGGCCACGCGGTCTATCGGGATAAGGACCCGCGCAATGCCATTATCAAGGCATGGTCGAAAAAGCTCGCCGAGGAGGTGGGGGACACGGTGCTCTACCCGGTCTCCGAGCGCGTCGCGGATGTCATGTGGCGCGAGAAGAAGCTCTTCCCCAACGCGGACTTCTTCCACGCCAGCGCCTACCACTTCATGGGTATCCCCACCAAGCTCTTCACCCCCATCTTCGTGATGTCCCGGGTGACCGGCTGGTGCGCCCATGTCTTCGAGCAGCGCGCCAATAACCGCATCATCCGCCCGAACGCGGAGTACACTGGCCCGGACCTGCAGGAGTTCGTGCCCATCGACCAGCGCGACTGACCCGCCGGGCCAAATCAGGTGCGTAGGGCGGGTGGAGCGGCAACGCCGCGCAACCTGCCGGGATCACAAGCGAGGTAGGGTGCGTGGAGCGGCGGCGCTGTGTAACGCACCAACAGGCCTCTGGAAACGAGATGCAGCGACGTGGGGTGGGTCGAGCGGCATTGCCGCGCAACCCGCCTTTGCACACGGTGGGTAAACCGACGATGAATACGCAATACCGTAAGCCCCTGCCGGGCACCGACCTCGACTACTTTGACACCCGCGCCGCGGTGGAGGAAATCCAGCCCGGCGCCTATGACAGGCTCCCCTACACCGCCCGGGTGCTGGCGGAGAATCTCGTCCGCCGTTGCGACCCGGCCCTGCTGACCGACGCGCTCACCCAGATCATCGAGCGTCGGCGTGACCTGGACTTCCCCTGGTACCCGGCGCGGGTGGTCTGCCACGACATTCTTGGCCAGACCGCCCTGGTGGATCTGGCCGGGCTGCGCAACGCCATCGCCGAGAAGGGCGGTGAGCCGGCCAGGGTGAACCCGGTGGTGCCCACTCAGCTCATCGTCGATCACTCCCTGGCCGTTGAGTGCGGTGGTTACGATCCGGATGCGTTTCAGAAGAATCGCGAGATCGAGGACCGCCGCAACGAGGATCGCTTCCACTTCATCGACTGGACCAAGAAGGCGTTCGACAACGTCGACGTCATCCCGCCCGGCAACGGCATCATGCACCAGATCAACTTGGAGAAGATGTCGCCGGTGGTGCAGGCCCGTGACGGCGTGGCCTTCCCCGACACCTGCGTCGGCACCGACAGCCATACCCCCCACGTGGATGCCTTGGGCGTGATCGCCATCGGCGTGGGCGGCCTGGAGGCGGAGAGTGTGATGCTCGGCCAGCCCTCCTACATGCGGTTGCCGGATATCGTCGGCGTGGAGCTCACCGGCCGGCCCCAGCCGGGCATCACCGCCACGGATATCGTTCTGGCGCTCACTGAGTTCCTGCGTAACGAGCGGGTGGTCTCCGCCTACCTGGAGTTCTTCGGCGAGGGGGCCGAGGCCCTGACCGTGGGCGACCGCGCCACCATCTCCAACATGACCCCGGAGTACGGCGCCACCGCGGCGATGTTCCACATCGATGGCCAGACCATCGACTACCTCCGGCTCACGGGCCGCGAGGACGATCAAGTCCGGCTGGTGGAGACCTACGCCAAGGAGGCCGGCCTCTGGGCGGACGCGCTCAAGAGCGCCGAATACGAGCGCGTGCTCCGCTTCGACCTCTCCGCCGTGGAGCGGACCATGGCCGGCCCGTCGAATCCGCACCGGCGCTTGCCCACCCGGGCGCTCCACGAGCGGGGCATCGCGGTGGACTACGACAAGGCCCTGGCCGAGGAGAAGCAGGGCCAGATGCCCGACGGCGCCGTGATCATCGCCGCCATCACCAGTTGCACCAACACCTCCAACCCGCGCAACGTGGTCGCCGCCGGGCTGCTGGCGAAGAAGGCCAACGAGATGGGCCTCACCCGTAAGCCCTGGGTGAAGACCTCGCTCGCGCCCGGCTCCAAGGCGGTGCAGCTCTACCTGGAGGAGTCCAGTCTGCTCGAGGAGTTGGAGGACCTCGGTTTCGGCATCGTCGGCTTCGCCTGCACCAGCTGCAACGGGATGTCCGGCGCGCTGGACCCGGAGATCCAGCAGGAGATTATCGACCGGGATCTGTACGCCACTGCGGTGCTTTCCGGCAACCGCAATTTCGACGGCCGGATCCACCCCTACGCCAAGCAGGCCTTCCTCGCCTCTCCGCCCCTGGTGGTGGCCTATGCCATCGCGGGTACGGTGCGCTTCGACATCGAGAAGGATGCGCTCGGTTACGACAAGGCGGGCAAGCCGATCACCCTCAAGGACCTCTGGCCCTCGGACGAGGAGATCGACCGGATCGTGCGCGAGAGCGTGAAACCGGAACAGTTCCGCAACGTCTACACGCCGATGTTCAACATCAAGGTGGAGAAGGGCGAGCAGGTCAGCCCCTTGTACGACTGGCGGCCCATGAGCACCTACATCCGCCGGCCCCCGTATTGGGAGGGCGATCTCGCCGACAAGCCCGCGCTCAAAGGCATGCGGCCGCTGGCAGTGCTGCCGGACAACATCACCACCGACCACCTCTCCCCCAGCAATGCCATCCTGCCGGACAGCGCGGCCGGCGAGTATCTCGCGAAGATGGGCCTGCCGGAGGAGGACTTCAACTCTTACGCGACCCACCGCGGCGATCACCTCACTGCCCAGCGCGCGACGCTGGCGAACCCCAAGCTCTTCAACGAAATGGTGCGTGATGACAACGGCGAGGTGCGTCAGGGCTCGCTGACCCGGCTGGAGCCGGAGGGCACGGTCATGCGGATGTGGGATGCCATCGAGACCTACCAGCAGCGCCGGCAGCCATTGATCATCATCGCCGGCGCCGACTATGGCCAGGGATCATCGCGGGACTGGGCGGCCAAGGGCGTGCGCCTCGCAGGCGTGGAGGCCATCGTCGCCGAGGGCTTCGAGCGTATCCACCGCACCAATCTGGTGGGCATGGGCGTGCTGCCGATGCAGTTCCAGGGGGGCACCAGCCGCAGGACCCTGGACATCGACGGCAGCGAGACCTATGACGTCCAGGGCGAGCCCGCGCCTGGCGGAACGCTGACCCTGGTGATCCATCGCCGGGATGGCAGCCGCGAGGACGTGCCGGTGACCTGTCGCCTGGACACCCAGGACGAGCTCAACACCTACAACGCGGGCGGCATCCTCCAGCGTTTCGCCAAGGAGTTCATGGGCGAGAACACGGACCAGGAGGCGGCGACGCAATGAGCCACGCACCACAGATCCGCATCCCGGCCACCTATATGCGCGGTGGCACCAGCAAGGGCGTGTTCTTCCGGCTGGATGAGCTGCCGGAGGCGGCGCAGCGGCCCGGGGCCGCCCGGGACAACCTGTTGCTGCGCGTCATCGGCAGCCCCGACCCCTATGGCAAGCACACCGACGGCATGGGTGGGGCCACCTCAAGCACCTCGAAAACGGTGATCCTGTCGAAGAGCGAAAGCCCTGATCACGATGTGGACTACCTATTCGGCCAGGTCGCCATCGACAAGCCCTTCATCGACTGGAGCGGCAATTGCGGGAACCTCACCGCCGCCGTGGGTGCCTTCGCCATCAACAACGGCCTGATCGATGCGGCGCGCATCCCGGCGAACGGGCACTGCACCGTGCGCATCTGGCAGGCGAACATCGAGAAGACCATTATCGCCCACATCCCTGTCACCGACGGCGCGGTACAGGAAACCGGCGACTTCGAGCTCGACGGCGTGACCTTCCCGGCCGCCGAGATCCCCATCGAGTTCATGGACCCGGCGGACGGCGAGGGCGCCATCTTCCCCACCGGGAACATCGTGGATGATCTGGACGTGCCCGGCGTCGGGACGTTCCAGGCCACCATGATCAACGCCGGTATCCCCACCATCTTCGTCAACGCCGCGGACCTCGGCTACACGGGTACCGAGCTCCAGGGCGCCATCAACGAAGACACCGAGGCCTTGGAGCGGTTCGAGACCATCCGTGCCCATGGCGGCGTGCGTATGGGCCTGTTCAATGAGGTGGCCGAGGCCGCGAGCCGCCAGCACACGCCCAAGATCGCCTTCGTGGCCCCACCGAAGGGTTATACGGCCTCCAGCGGCAAGGAGGTGAAGGCGGAAGATATCGACCTGCTTGTGCGGGCACTGTCCATGGGTAAGCTCCACCACGCCATGATGGGTACGGCGGCCGTGGCCATCGCCACCGCCGCCGCCATCCCCGGCACGGTGGTGAATCGGGCGGCAGGTGGCGACGAGCGCAACTCGGTGCACTTCGGCCACCCCAGCGGTACCCTCCGCGTCGGCGCCGAGGCCCGACAGGTGGATGGTGCCTGGACGGTGGAGAAGGCCATCATGAGCCGCAGCGCCCGTATCCTCATGGAGGGCTGGGTCCGGGTGCCGGGGGATGCCTTCTGAACGCGATCCAGTAAGCCGGCTTGGAGGGCGTCGGGTCAAAGATTGTGCGGCTCGTCGCCTGCCACGGAAAACCCCGGCCCCCATGATGCGCGGCGGGGCGGTTGCCGATCAGGCCGCATCCAGCCGCCGCGCCGCCTCCTCAAGGTCTCGGTATGGGCCGCCCGTATAGTCCTTGCACTCACCCCCATGGGGTTTAGAGTCCCGGTAAGCGCCGCCAAGGAATACCCAGGGAGACTGGCTTTGTCAGCGTCGCCACAGCACCCACTGATCGTCATCGATCATGGGCGCGGCACGCCAACGCGGACGGAGGAGACATCATGAGCAGCACTGGCCCGGCCACTCGTCGCGACTACGACCAACCCCTGAAGGACATCGCCGAGTACGTGGTCAACACGGAGATCACGTCGAAGGAGGCCTACGAGACCGCCCGCTACGACCTGATGGACACCCTCGCCTGCGGGATGCTGGCGCTGCAGTACCCGGCCTGTACCAAGCTGTTGGGGCCGGTGGTGGAGGGGGCGGACATGCCGGGTGGCGTGAAGGTGCCGGGTACGCCCTACCGGCTGGACCCGGTGACCGCCGCCTGGAACATCGGCGCCATGGTCCGCTGGCTGGACTTCAACGACACCTGGCTGGCCGCGGAGTGGAACCACCCCTCGGACAACCTGGGTGCCCTGTTGGCGCTCTCCGATCACCTCTCCCGCCGTGCTGTGGCCGAGGGCCGTGAGCCCATGACCGTGGGCGATCTGCTCACCGCCATGATCAAGGCCCACGAGATCCAGGGTATCATCGGCCTGGAGAACAGCTTCAACCGCGTGGGCCTGGACCACGTGATGCTGGTGCGCATCGCCTCGGCCTGCGTGTCCATGGGCCTGCTCGGCGGGGACGTGGACGACGTGACCAACGTGGCCTCCCATGCCTTCATCGACGGCTCCGCCCTGCGCGCCTACCGCCACGCCCCCCAGGCCGGCCCCCGCAAGAGCTGGGCGGCCGGCGACGCCTCGGGGCGGGGCCTGCGGTTGGCGCTCATCGTCGAAACCGGCGAGATCGGTTATCCGAAGGCGCTGTCGGCGCCCACCTGGGGCTTCCAGGACGTCCTCTTCGGCGGCAACGAGCTGCGCTTCAGCCGTGGCTATGGCAGCTACGTGATGGAGAACATCCTCTTCAAGCTCTCCTTCCCGGCGGAGTTCCATGCCCAGACCGCGGCCGAGGCGGCGATGACCCTGCACCCGGAGGTACGCGAGCGCATCGACGACATCGATAAGCTGGTCATCGAGACCCAGGAGGCGGGGGTGCGGATCATCGACAAGACCGGCCCCCTGAACAACCCCGCCGACCGCGATCACTGCATCCAGTACATGGTGGCCGTGCCGCTGATCTTCGGCCGCCTCACCGCCGATGACTACGAGGACGACGTCGCCACGGATCCCCGCATCGACGCCCTGCGCGGGAAGATGGAGGTCCGGGAGAACGAGCAATTCACCAAGGACTACTTCGATCCGGACAAGCGGGCCATCGGCAACGCGGTGCAGGTATTCTTCACCGACGGCAGCGCCACCGAGCGGGTCGCCGTGGACTACCCCATCGGCCATCGCCGACGCCGTGATGCGGGTATCCCGGTGCTCCTCGACAAGTTCGAGAAGGCACTCGCCACCCGCTTCGCCCCCAAGCAGGTCGGCCGTATCCTAGACGTCTGCGGCGAACCCCAGCGGCTCGAGGCCATGCCGGTACACGAGTTCGTGGATCTCTGGGCGCTGTAAGGTGCGGTTGCGCGCACGCGCTATCGGCGTGCGCCTCGCTCGGCAGCGGTGGCCGGGTCAGTCCTCCGCCCATAGCCGCAGGAGGTTGCTGCGGGGCTTCAAGATCAGGGGCCGGTGTGCCCTAGCTGGAAGAGGTTGTAGCGCGCCTGCCGTCTAGTCGTAACGGATGCCCCTCTCAGGTCAGATTGCGACGCCAGCGTCGCTCGATGGTGTCCAGCTCGGTGGCACCGTAGACGGCGGCATCGTGTTCGCCGTAGTACGCCCATAGTTGATCGCCGAGATCGAAGTGCCACCACTCGCTCGGTAGGTTCGTGAACCCCTGCGAACGCATGACGTCGTGGAGCAGCCGGCGATTGTCGCGTGCGCGCCGCTGTTGCGGTGTCGGTGATGTCAGGCGCTCGAGGAAGTCGGTATGGGAGGCCGGCAGTGCCTCGTCGAACAGCGTCCCCATATCCAGGGGCAGACCATCCGCGCCGCAGACCGTGACGTCCACGGCCCCCCCGGTGAGATGGGGGCTCGGGGCCTCCGGGTCGGTACTAGGGAGCGCGACGAACTCCCGCGTGCGGCTGTGCAGCTGCTCTTCCGTCTGTTCCGGGTCTTGTTGGCGGATCGTCTCGTAGAGGGTATCGAACAGATGGCGCTGGACCCGCCACGGCCGCCAGCCGTCGAGCACCAACAACGAGAGGCCCTCGGGCAGTGCCCGGGCGGCGGCAACAAGCGCGTGATAGACCCCCTCGCGGACGAAGCACTCCGGCACGGCCCCCGGGATCCCCAGCCGGGCGTATACGGGATAGACCTTGATCGATCCCGGAGCGAGGCTCACCGGGACCAGTTGCTCGCCGTTGTCCCGGATCGGCCGTTTCGCCAGCCCCTCCCAGTCCGGGTCGGGAGCACTCGGGACAGGGGGGAGGGCCATGGAATCGGAGGAATGCTGATGATGCATGGGGTCAACCAAAGTCGAAGGCATGCGGCAGGGTGGTCGTGATCGGCGGGACGAGGATGATGATCACCAGCGCGATCAGTGCCGTGACGACGAACGGCCAGATCGTGCGGAACAGATCCACCAGGGGGACATCACCGACGGCCGACACCACGTAGACGCAGGCCCCCATGGGCGGCGTGATCAGGGCGATGGTGATATTGAGCGTGATCACGATACCGAAGTGGAACGGATCGATGCCCGCAACCGCAGCGATGGGCGCGAACACCGGCGTGAGCAATACCAGTGCCCCGATCTCCTCCATGAACATGCCGATCAGGAAGGTGATCGCGCTCAGCACCAGCAGCACCATGACCGGGCTCTCCGCGAAACCGAGCACGACCTCGGCGAACTGCTGGGGCACCTGCTGGCGTGACAGCAGCCAACCGATTACGGCTGCCGCACCGATGATGACGAAGATCACGCTCGTCAGGCGCGCGCAATCGGCGATCGCCACGCCAATACGCCGCGGGCCGAGCTCGCGGGTAATGACGAGACCCGCGAGGACGACATAGGCGACGGCGAGCGCACCGGATTCGGTGGGCGTGACCACGCCGGAGATGATCCCGCCAAGGATGATCACCGGCGCCAGCAACGCCGGTACGGAGTACCGCACGGCATGCAGCACCTCGCCCGCCGACGGTCGGGCGCCCGGCGCATAGCCCTGGCGGGTGGCATGCAGCCAGTTCAGGCCCATGAACGCCGCCGCCAGCACCAGGCCGGGCAGGATACCGGCGACGAACAGGCCGCCGATCGAGGTCCCCGTCATGGTTCCGTACAGGATCATGAAGATCGACGGGGGCACGATGGGACCGATCAGCGAGCTGCCCGCGGTCAGGCCGGCGGCATATGCGCGGCTGAACCCATCCTTTTCCATCGCCGGGATCAGGATCGAGCCGAGTGCCGACGAATCCGCTACCGCCGAGCCGTTGACCCCGGCGAAGGCAACGCTGCCGACGATGTTCACGTAACCGAGCCCGCCGCGCAGGTAACCGACAGCGGCACGGCAGAGTACCAGCAGGCGATCCGTAAGACCGCTGTGATTCATTAACGTGCCAGCGAGGATGAAGAACGGAATCGCCATCAGCGTGAACACGTCGATGCCACTGAAAAACTGCTGAATGGCGATACGCAGCAGGCTCATATCGCCGATCCAGACAAAGCCCGTCAGGGCCGCCGCCAGCAGGGCGATGAACAGCGGCGTGCCGATCACCATCAGCAGCACGAAGGTGCCCAGCATGGCCCAGGTCATACCGGTGCCCTGCCCCTCGTCCGCTCCGGTAGCGCCGGCCCGGCGATCTGTACCAGGAGATACTGGATCAGCATCAGCCCCATGCCCACGGGGATGGAAGCGGTCGGGATGGTTCGCGGGATATTCAGGGCCAGCGTGCTCATGGCCCAGATCTTCTGCGCGTAGTACGCGCCCATCACCGTCATGAAACCGAGCACCGCGATTACGACGATACGGCGGGCGAGGTCGACGACGCGGGCAACCCCCGCCGGCAGGGCGTCGACAACGATATCGATCTGCATGTGTTCACCGCGGCGCAGCGCGGCCGCGCCCGCCAGCATCACCGCCCAGATCAGGGCATAGCGGGCCAGCTCATCCACCCAGATGGGCGATGCGGCGAAACCGTAGCGCGTCACGATGCCGAACAGAACGACACCGATATTGACGGCAAGGCACAAAGCGGCCGCCCAGGTGCTCAGGACCTCGATCCCATGCACCCCGGCGGCCGCCCGGGCACGTACGGCGCCCAGTGTCACGAACCGTCGCCCATCCGTGCCGCCTCGTTGGCGCTATCCTTCGCGAGGTCGATCCACTTCTGATCGATCTTCCCGGCGAGCCACTCCATGTACGCGGGCTGGCCGTGTTCACGGAACGCGGCCATTTCCTCCTCATTCGGATAGTAGACCTCGACACCCGCGTCCTTGATCGTGTTGACCCGCTCCTGGACCTTCGCCTCGACCCAGATGCGGTTGATGACATTGGCATCGTGCGCCGCCTGGCGGATCGCGTCCTGATGCGCCTCGGCCAGGCCATCCATCCAGGCGCCATTGATCACGAGGAACTGCATGGAGTACTGGATGTTGGCCATGGTCATGTAATCCTGCACCTCCTGCAGGCTGCCGATCAGGATGTACATGGGCGGATTCATCTGACCATCGGCGACGCCGGTCTTGAGCGCGGTATAGACCTCGGTCCACGGCACCGGCGTACCACTGGCACCGAACGCCTCATACAGCGCGACCTGGCTTTCGTCCATCGCGCGGAACTTGAGGCCTTCAAAGTCTTCCGGGGAACGGATCGGCCGCTCCGAGTTCGTGAACGCCAGGAATCCGCCCTCCTCGACGGCCTCCAGGAGATAGGCGCCGGTACGCTCATGGAATGCGTCGGTCGCCTCCTGCCAGTATTCGCTGTCCTCGTAGAACCAGTGCGCCGATTTGAAGTCCTCGAACATGAACGGCGCATTCCCGGCGAAGATCTCCGGGAACACCGACTGCATGCCGGCAAGCGAAGCGACGTTGATCATCGGGCCGGTCATGACCTGCTCCATCCGATCGGATTCCTTGCCGAGCTCGCTGTTCGGATAGAGCTTGATCTCGATGGCGCCGGTGGTACGCAGCTCCACCAGCTTCTTGAAGTTCGACGCGAAGCGATGAACGGCGTTCTTCTCGACCTCCGGCGGGCCGTTGTAGGACATATTGATGGTCGTGGACTCGGCCGCGGCGACGTTTACGGTAAGCGCGGTCGCAAGCGTGGTGGCGGCCATCAGTCCGGCCATGCGGATGAAGCGACGGATGGATGTCATGATTTGCCTCCCCTGTACGGTTCTTGTTCGGCGCGTGTGACACGCGCTCAACCCCTGGAACCTAGCAAATGAGCGGCCAAGTGGGCCAGGCCGTGGTTCGCCCGGAAGGGGCCTTCTCCCCATCGATACGCACGGTCATTCGGCCGTCATGAACGGCCTTCGCTCGATTGTGATGCACCAGCCAGGCTCGGCAGCGTGGACGTGGTCCCCGGGCGAATCACGGTTGCCGGGTTGACGGCCCGAACTCCGCCGCTCATCTTTTGCCCTTTCGCGTGTTACTGACGGCGTCGGCATGAAGTGGATTGGCAAGGTCATCGGGGTCGTGCTCGGCTACATGGCCGGCGGGCCCCTGGGTGCCCTGGTGGGGCTCGCTCTGGGGCACTGGTTCGACCGCGGGCTTGCGCGGGCGCGCATGGCCGCCGGCGGCGGTGACCCCAGGGCGGTGTTCTTTCGCACCACCTTTCAGGTGATGGGTCATATCTGCAAGGCGGACGGCCGGGTCTCCCAGGCCGAGATCGCCGCCGCCGAGCAGGTGATGACCCGTATGCGGCTCAGCCAGGCGCAGCGCCGCAAGGCCATCGAGTATTTCAACGAGGGCAAGTCCGAGGACTTCGACCTCGACGCGGCCCTCGCCGCCTTCCGCCGTTCCTGCCGGGGCCGGGTCAACCTGGTGCGTATCTTCCTCGAGATCCAGATCCAGGCCGCTATGGCCGACGGCGCCCTCGGTGATGCGGAGCAGCAGGTGCTCAAGCGCATCGCCTCGCATTTCGGCATCTCCGAGGCGGACTTCGAGCGCCTGGTGGCCTTCCTTGCGAGTGGCTACCAGCGCAGCCACGCCACCGAGACCGGGCGGGACCCGTTGCCGGAGGCCTACAAGGAGCTGGGGGTCAGCGAGGACGCCAGCGACGCCGAGATAAAGAACGCCTACCGCAAGCTCATGAGCGAGCATCATCCGGACAAGCTGGTGGCCAAGGGCCTGCCCGAGGAGATGATGGAGGTGGCCAAGGAGCGCACCCAGGAGATCCAGGCCGCCTACGAGACCATCCGCCGCGCCCGCGGCATGAAGTGAGTGGTCCGATTACTGGCGGACGCGTAGCCGGTAGTCCAACACTGCCTCGTCGCCAGCCGGGACCGAGAGCTCCCAAACCGCCGCATCGGCCCGGCGGGACACCGGTGCTGCGGAGTGCTCCAAGAGCTCCCAGTCGCCGTGCATCCGCTCGGTGAGGGTTACCGTCCGCGCCTCCTCGCCGGCGTTTTGCACGGTGATCCGCCAGCCGGCCTCGAAGGCGTTTCCGCCGAGGCGCTGCCATTCGGTCTGCTCGCGTTCCGCCCGCAGGTCGAAGGCGCTGCCGAGGGCGAGGGAGAAGCCCTCTCCCGGCGGTATATGGCCCACCGGGGCGACGCCCTGGAGCATGGGGCCGCCCTTGCCACGGTCGATGACCCGCACGCTGCCCGCGGGCAGCGGCCTGAGATGCTCGCCGGTGGGCTCCACACCCAGGCGGATCCGCACCGGGGGCTCGTTACCGCCGCGGCCCGTGCCGTCGCCCCGGACCTCGTAGTGACGGGTGGTGTCCACCGGTGCGGCGGCGAGTAGCGGCAGTCTGAGCTGCGCGCCGTCGTCCAGGAGATGGCGGCCGGGCAGGGCGTAGCGGTACCAGTCCCCGGCCTGCTCGGCCTCCGGCATCGTCGCGGCATCCGCCGTTCGGGCCATTAGTTCCGTGGGGCGCGGGCCGCCGCCGGCATCGTCGCGGATATCGCCGGCCACCAGCGTGATGGCGGCGTCGCGGTAGGTAGCGCCGCTGGTGTTGCGCAGGGTGGCGTGGCCGGAGAGGCGGTTGCCGTTGGGGTGGAGGTGCAGCGTGTAGTCCGCCTGCCAGTCGAGGCCGTCGGTCAGGTAGTCCAGGCGCAGGTTGCGGCCGGCCGCGGCGATCACCCGGATGGCGTCCCGCACCGGGAGGCCGTCGCCGGGGAGTGCGATACGCCAGGGCGAGCCCTCGTCGATCAGCTCCATGTGGTCGTCGACGTGCACCACCGGGGTGCCGCCCTCGAGGCCGAGTAACCGACCCTCCCGCCGGTTACCGTCGTCGTCGATGAGCAGCACCTCCCGGCCGATCCAATCGGCGAGCAGGCCCTTCCCGCCGGTGCGGCGCAGCGGGTAGGCGCGGCCGGTGTCGTCGGAGACCGACAGGGTCGGGAACCGCAGCCCCTCGGGGAGCCCTTCCAAGGACGCCTCGCCCTGCCCTGCCGGTACCGTTGCGGTGGCAGCCACGAGCGCCGCGCCCTCCTGCTGCAGCACCAGGGCCTCGGTATCCACCTCCATGGCCCCGGCGGCAGCCGCCGGGAGGGCGCTCAGGGCGATGGTGACGGCAATGCTCCGGCGCATGGTGTTCCTCCGCTTCGATGGGTTCGGGCTAGCCGCCGGTGAGCCACAGTATCACCGGCACCAGCACGGCGGTAAGCGCGCCGTTGAGACCCATGGCCAGGCCCGAGAAGGCCCCCGCTGCCTCGCTGTGGGCGAAGGCCCGGGCGGTACCGATGCCATGGGCGGCGACGCCGACGGCGAAGCCCTTGGCTACCGGGTCCCGGAAGCCCAGCAGGCGCAGCATGGGGATGCCGAGCACGGCACCGGTGATACCGGTGAGGATGACCAGGACCGCGGTGAGCGAGGGCAGGCCACCGATCTGTTCGGCGATGCCCATGGCGATGGGGGTGGTCACCGACTTCGGCGCCAGCGAGCGCAGGGTTTCGGCATCCAGGCCCACGGCCCAACCTATGGCCAGGGTGGAGGCGATGGCGGTGACCGAGCCGATCAGCAGGGCGATGCCGATGGGCAGCCACAGCCGGCGCAACCGGTCCGCCTGGCGATACAGGGGGATGGCCAGAGCCACCGTCGCCGGGCCGAGGAGAAAGTGGACGAACTGCGCGCCGTCGAAATAGGTTGCGTAGTCCGTTCCAGTGGCGAGTAGCAACAGCACCAGCGCGGTGACGCTGATCAGCACCGGGTTGGCCAGGGGCATCTCCCGTGTGCTGCGGAACAACCACTGCGCCGCGGCGTAGATACCGACGGTCACCGTCAGCCACAGCAGCGGCTGTTCGGCGAGATAGACCCAGATGCGGGTGAGGGCCTCCTCCATGGCTACTCCTCCGCCCCCGCACGCCGCATCAACCAGCGAAGCGCACCGGCCGAGACCACCAACGTGATCGCGGTGCTCGCCAGCACGGTGACGGCCAGGGCGAACCAGTCCTGGGAGACCCGGTGGAGGTGGACCATAATGCCCACCCCGGCGGGGATGAACAGCAGCGCGAGGTGCTCCAGCAAGCCGGTGGCGAGGCGGTCCAGTGTCGCCGGCACCGCGCCCCGCAAGGCCACGGCCCCGGCAAGCAGCAGCATGCCGAGCACCGGGCCCGGCAGTGGCAGCGACAGGCCCCGGGCGATGACCTCACCGGCGAGCTGGAAGGCGAGTAGGGCGAAGAGGGCGGCGATCATGGGTGCGCTTCTCCCCGTGTGGTCTCCGCTTCAAGGATAGGGGGCGCCGGCTCGGGGGTCATCCCGTTGACCGCCCCGCCCCGCGGCAGTGGAAAATGAACCGCTATGACAGCAGAGGAGGCGCGAATGCCCTTCGTACTGGAGTCCCCGGAATTCCATCACAACGGCGAGCTCCCGCGACGCTTCACCGGTGACGGCGCGGAGGTATCCCCGCCGCTCGCCTGGCGCGGCGTCCCAGAGGAGGCGCAGGGTTTGGTGCTGATCATGGAGGACCCGGATGCCCCGGATCCGCTCGCGCCGCGGGAGCGGGTGACCCACTGGCTGGTCTATAACCTTCCGCCGGGTGACGGGGGGCTGCCCGAGGGGGTCACCGGCGCCGATCTGCCGGAAGGGACCGCCGAGGGGCTCAACGACGAGCATGTCGTGGGTTATCTCCCGCCGATGCCGGCGGTGGACCGACACCGCTATTTCTTCCGTCTCTACGCCCTTGCGGCGCCCCTGCCCGTACCCGACGCGCCCTATGCCCGCTACGGGCTGGAGCGGGCCATGTCCGGGCTGGTGCTCGCCGAGACCGAGCTCGTCGGCACCTACCGGCGCCCGGAGTAGCCCCTCACAACCGGGCCACGAGACGCCGGTACCAAGCCATGGCCCATTCGTGGAGGCCGTCGAACGCCGGTGTTGCCGCCGCGATGACGATGACCAGTGCGACGATGGCCAGGATGGTGGCGAGCATGGCGGTGGTGTGGCGTTGCCGCGGGGCGCGTTTCGGCGGCTGCGCTGTCGGCTGCGGTGAGGCGGGCCCGGCGCGCGGGGGGCGGCTGCCGGCGCCGGGTGTTACCACGTCCGTGAGTACCGGTTCCTTGCCGTAGCCGGGCCCGGGCGGTTCGCTGTCCCGCTCCGGTCGGGGCCGCGGCGAGGCGAAGGGGTCGGGCTCCACCGACGGCGGGGCCGGGCCGTCGGCTGACTCTGTCGGGGGTTCGGGCTCCGCCCGGGGGGCGTGCAGCGGGGGAGTGCCCGTTTCGCCACGCTCCGTTACGGCGTCGGCCGCCTCGTCCTCCATCTCGGCAAGTACGCGATGGAGGTGCTCGACGTGGACCTCGTGGCGGGAATCCGCAAAGGCGTCCAGTAGCAGACGGCCGCCGAGCAGATTGATCCGCCGCGGCACGCCACCGCTGGCGACATGGAGTAGCCGGAATACCGCCTCGGAGATGGCCGGGTCCCCGTCCCAGCCCGCCCCTTCCAGCCGATAGTGGACATACTTGCGGGTCTGGGCCTCGGTCAGCGGCTCCAGTTGGCAGCTGGCGATAAGCCGCTGGCGGAACTGCTCCATCTCCGGGCGCTTGAGCAGCTCCCGCAGCGGTGGCTGGCCGAGGAGCACGATCTGCAATAATGGTTGGCCCTGACGGGTGAGATTGGTGAGCAGGCGCAGCTCCTCAAGGGCATCCGGCTCCAGATCCTGGGCCTCGTCCACCACCAGCAGGGCCCGACGGCCGCGTTCCGAGCGTTGCTCGAGATCGCGCTGCAGGGCGGTAAGCAGGGCCGCCTTGTCCCGGCGGCCCGGCTCGATCCCGAACACCGAGGCGGTGAGCCGTAGCAGATCCTCGGCGCCGAGGCGGGAGGTGACGATCTGGGCGACATCGGTGCCGGCGGGGAGGTTCGCGCAGAGCTGCGCGATCAGGGTGGTCTTGCCGCAACCCGGCGGTCCGGTGACCACCACGAACCCCTCGCCGCCCATGAGGCCGTATTCCAGGTAGGCACGGGCCCGCTCGAAGCTCGGATGCCGGAAGACGACCTCCGCGCTGGGGGTAAGCCGGAACGGATCATGCTCGAGGCCGAAGAAGCGGTGGTACATCACCTCGGGACCTTAGTGTGGACGCCGGACAAAGTCGCCAGTCTAGCACCCCCGCGACGGATACTACGCCCGGCGCTCACCGAGCAGGCAATCCCGGGCCTCGTTCAGCCGGGCGGCGAGGTAGCTTGAGCCGCCCCGGTCCGGATGGCAGCGCTGCATCAGCCGGCGGTGGGCGGCGAGGATGTCGGCGCGCTCCGGCTCGCCACTGAGCCCCAGGATCTCCAGGGCGCGTGCCCGGGTCATGGGACCTTCCGGCGGGGTCTCGCCCGTGCTCGTGCCCGTGGGTCCCGCGCCCGCATCGGCGCCAGCCCCCGCCGTATTGCCGCCGCGCCACTGGCGTAGCAGCCGCGCTACCCAGCCCGCGTTCAGCAGCAGGGGGGCGAGACGCTGGGCCAGCGCCACCAGCCCCGCCACCGCGGCGGTGATCCAGTGCGCCCGGCCGGTGACCACCAGCGCCACCGCGACGATTACCGCGCCGATCACCAGGATCCGCGGCAGGCGCTCGCGCAGGGTCGCCCGCGCCGCCGGCGAGACCCAGAGCACCGCCCCGGTCGCGACCGCCGCCACCAACAGCAGCTGGATCAGCACGTTGGCCCCTCCTCCGGCGGCAGGCCGTGGGCCTCGCGGATGGCCGCGCAGCGTGCCCGCCAGCGCTCCAGGCGCCGGTCATAGACGTCGAACACGCAAGGATCGCAGCCGGTGCCGCAGCACTCGTCCAGCTCCGGCTCCCGGGGCGGAGGCGGCATGCGCGGTGGCTTGCTTGCGGCGTCCTCACTCATCCGCCCAATGATATCAGTCGCTGGCGCCACCGTTGTCCCCTCGCAGGGCGGCGAAGGCGGCGCCCATGGCCGTCTCGGGGCGTTCCGCTGCCTTGCCGGAGCGGTTGTTGCCGCGGCGCTCGCCCCGGCCCTTTTTGCTGTCGCCGCCGCGTTTGCGCTTCTCCCCGGCCTCGTCGTCCAGGCGCATGCTGAGCCCGATGCGCCGCCGCTCCAAGTCCACCTCCAGGACCTTGACCCGAACCACGTCGCCGGAGCGGCAGACCTCCCGGGGGTCGCGCACGAAGCGTTCGGCCATCGCCGAGATGTGTACCAGCCCATCCTGGTGGACACCGATATCGACGAAGGCCCCGAAGTTGGTCACATTGGTCACCGTCCCCTCCAGGATCATCCCCGGCTCCAGGTCCTCGGGCCGTTCCACCCCCTCGCGGAAGGTGGCGGTGCGGAACTCCGGGCGCGGGTCCCGGCCGGGCTTCTCCAACTCGCGGAGGATATCGGTGACCGTCGGTAGCCCGAAGCGGTCGTCTGTGAAGGCCTTGGGGTCCAGGGCGGCGAGGGCGTCGCGGTCGCCGATGAGCGTGTCGATGGTTTTGCCCGTGTGGGCGAGGATGCGCTCCACCACGGGGTAGGCCTCCGGGTGGACGGCGGAGGCGTCCAGGGGCTGATCGCCGCCGCGGATTCGGAGGAAGCCCGCCGCCTGTTCGAAGGTCTTCGCGCCGAAGCGCGGGACCTCCAGCAAGGCACGCCGGTTGCGGAAGGGACCGTGGTCGTGGCGGTGGGCCACCACGCGGTCGGCGAGGGTTCGGCTGAGTCCTGAGACCCGGGCCAGCAGCTCCGCGGAGGCGGTGTTGAGGTCCACACCCACGGCATTGACGCAGTCCTCCACCACCGCCTCCAACTTGCGGGCCAGGGCCACCTGGCTTACGTCATGCTGATACTGGCCGACCCCGATGGACTTGGGCTCGATCTTGACCAACTCCGCGAGTGGGTCCTGCAGGCGCCGGGCGATGGAGACGGCACCGCGCAGGGACACGTCGAGGTCCGGGAACTCCCGTGCCGCGGTCTCGGAGGCGGAGTACACCGAGGCCCCCGACTCGGAGACCAGCACCGCGGTGGTCCCGGCGCTGGCGTCGTGCTCGCGGCGGAGGTCGGCGGCCAGGCGTTCGGTCTCCCGGGAGGCGGTGCCGTTGCCGATGGCGAGGAGCTCCACGCCGTGCCGCTCCACCAGTCCGCCCAGGGTGGCGAGGGCATCGCGATGGCGCTTCTGGGGGGCGTGGGGGTAGATGGTGGCGGTGTCCACGAGCTTGCCGGTGGGGTCGACCACCGCGACCTTGCAGCCGGTGCGCAGTCCCGGGTCGATGCCCATGACCGTCCGCGCGCCGGCGGGTGCGGCGAGCAGCAGATCCTGGAGGTTGCGGGCGAAGACCTCGATGGCCTCGGCCTCGGCATTCTCGCGGAGGGTGCCGAGCAGGTCCGTCTCCAGGCGGGTGAGGAGCTTCACCCGCCAGGTGAAGCGCACCACCTGGGCGAGCCAGTTGTCGGCCGGCCGCCCGCGGTGGCGGATATCGAAGCGCGCGGCGACCATGCCCTCCCCCCGGCTGGGATCCTGGGGGCCCTCCTCGAGCTCGTCGGCCATCGCCAGGCGTAGCCGCAGCACCCCCTCGCGCCGACCGCGGAACAGCGCCAAGGCCCGGTGGGAGGGGATGCCGTGGATGGGCTCGCGGTGGTCGAAATAATCCGAGAACTTCACGCCGTCGGCGCGGCGCTTTTCGTCCACTGCGGAGACCAGGACCCCTTCCCGCCAGCCGTGCTCGCGCAGCCCCGCGATGAGCTCCGGGTCCTCGGCGAAACGCTCGGCCAGGATGTAGCGGGCCCCTTCCAGGGCGGCCTCGGTATCGGTGACCCCCGACGCCTCGTTCACGTACCCCGCCGCCGTGGCTTCGGGATCCAGTGCCGGATCGGCGAGCAGGGCATCGACGAGCGGCTCCAACCCCGCCGCCCGGGCGATCTCTCCGCGGGTGCGCCGCTTCTTCTTGAACGGCAAATAGAGGTCCTCCAGGCGCTGCTTGGTCTCGGCGGCCTCGATGGAGGAGTGCAGCTCCGCGGTGAGCTTGCCCTGTTCCTTGATCGCGGCGAGGACGGTGGCGCGGCGCTCTTCGAGCTCGCGGAGGTAGGCGAGGCGGCGTTCGAGCTCGCGGAGCTGCGTGTCGTCGAGGCCGCCGGTGGCCTCCTTGCGGTAGCGGGCGATGAAGGGGACGGTGGCGCCGTCGTCGAGCAGGCGCAGGGTGGCATCGACCTGGCGCGTGGCGACGCCGAGCTCGCCGGCGATGCGCTCGGGGATGGATTGCGTCATGGGCGTCAGGGATCCCTCTGTTGCGGTTCGTCGTTGTCACCGCTGCGGTAGAGCGCGCTCTGGAGGTAGTGGTCGTGGGCGTGGCGGAGCAGTACCACCACCACCGCCGCCACGGGCAGGGCCAGTAGCACCCCGGTGAAGCCGAAGAGCTGGCCGCCGGCGAGCACCGCGAAGATCACCGCCACCGGGTGCAGCCCGATGCGATCACCCACCAGCACCGGCGTGAGCACTGTGCCCTCCAGGGTCTGGCCGAGGAGGTAAACCCCCCAGACCAGCAGCAGCGGTATCAGGAAGTCGCTGAACTGAAACATCGCCGCGACGCTGGCCGCGGTGATGCCGACGATGAAGCCCAGGTAGGGCACGATGTTGGCGAGCCCGGAGAGCAGACCGATGAGCACGGCCAGCTCCAGGCCCACCAGGTACAAGCCGGTGGCGTAGATCACCCCCAGGGCCAGCATCACCAGGAACTGCCCGCGCAGGAAGGCCGCCACCACCTCGTTGCACTCGGCGGCCAGTGCACTCACCGTCGCCTCCACCCGCCGGGGCAGCAGCTCGCGGATCCGCGCCATGAGCCGGTCCCAGTCGCGCAGCAGGTAGAAGCCCACCACCGGGATGAGCGCGAGATTGGCCAGCAACCCCATTAGGGCCAGCCCGGAACGGGTGGCGCGGGCGATGAGGGTGGCCGCCAGGCTGCCGGTGGACTGCCAGTGCTCGGCGATGGCCTCCCGCAACGCGGCCACGTCCAGGCGGGAGGCGGAGATACCGAGGTGGCCCTCGATCCACGGCACGGCGGTGCGCTGGAACCAGTCCACGATCTCGGGCAACCGGCGCACCAGGTAGTCCACCTGATGGGCAAGCAACGGGGTGATGATCACCACCGCGGCGACGATGACGGCCAGCAGCGCCGCGAATACCGCCACCGTTGCCAGGGTCCGGGAGACGCCCCGTGCCTCCAGGCGGTCGGCGAGTGGATCGCCGATGTAGGCGAGCACCGCCCCGGCCAGGAAGGGCGTGAGTATGGGGCTCAGCAGGTAGACCAGGGCCGCGCCGAGAACCACCGCGGCGATCAGCGGCCAGGCCTGCCGGTCCCGCAGCCCGCTGCTCAGCATCGTGTGTCCCGTGGTGTGGCCACGTTGGTGCCCATGCCGGTGTTCGTGCCGTTGCGTGTGATGGCGGGGAGTCTAACCCGCCGGGCATCGGTGGCGTTAATGGGCCCAACGGATCACAATCGGGTGCATTTCGCGCTAAAGTACGCGTTTATCGCCAACGCCTCGAGGGAGACCGCGGTGCGAAATCCCAATCGCGTGCTGATCTGGATGAGCCTGTTCCTGCTCGGCGTGGCCGGCGCATGCGCGCTGCTCGCCGAACCGCTGCGCAGCGCGTTCATGGCCAATTCCGTGTTCAACGGCCTGATCCTCGCAGTGCTCGCCATCGGCATCCTGATCAACTTCCGCCAGGTGCTCATCCTCGGCCCCGAGGTCTCGTGGATCGAGGCCTTCCGCCGCGCGGACTCCGAGCACCCCCCGGAGCCGCCGCGCTCCGGGCTCATGGGCTCGCTGGCGCGGATGCTCACCGGCCGTCAGGGGGATCGCTTCAGCTTGTCCACCATGTCGTTGCGCACGCTGCTCGACGCCATCCGCTCCCGGCTCGACGAACAGCGCGATCTCTCCCGCTACATGATCGGGCTGTTGGTCTTCCTCGGCCTGCTCGGTACCTTCTGGGGCCTGCTGGAGACGCTCCGCTCGGTGGGTGGGGTGCTGTCGTCGTTGTCCATCGAGGGCGGCGACACCGCCGCGATGTTCGCCGAGCTCAAGGCCGGGCTGCAGGAGCCACTCACCGGCATGGGCACGGCGTTCAGCTCGTCGCTGTTCGGCCTGGCCGGTGCCCTGGTGCTCGGCTTCATCGACCTGCAGGCCGGCTATGCCCAGAACCGATTCTACAACGACCTGGAGGAATGGCTGTCGTCGCAGACCAAGTTCGGCAGCGGGGCGTTCGCCGGCGAGGGCGAGGGCAATGTCCCCGCCTATATCCAGGCGCTGCTGGAGCAGACCGCCGACAGCCTGGACAAGCTCCAGCGGGTCATCGCCCGTGGCGAGGAAGAGCGGCGCAGCGCCGAGCACCGGCTCACCGAGCTCACCGAGGAGATCGCCAACCTCGCCGAGCAGTCCCGTACCGAGCAGCGCGGACTGATGAACCTCACCCGGGTGCAGTCCGAGCTCCAGGGGGTGCTCCAGCAGCTCGCCGAGGTCACCGGTGGTAACCAGGAGCATGATCGCGAGGTCCGCGATAATCTGCGCCACATCGCGGGCAGTGTCGATCAGCTGCGCGAGGGGATGGCCGGGGACCGCGAGCACATGGTCAACGAGCTCCGCGAGGAGCTGCGGCTGCTTACCCGGACCCTGGCCCGCTTCCGCGATAGCCGTCAGGGCTGACCATGTTCGGGGGCAGCCGACGCGGGCGCAACGCGGTCAACATCTGGCCGGGCTTCGTCGATGCCCTGGCCACGATCCTGCTCGCCTTCGTATTCCTGCTCATGCTCTTCGTGGTGGCCCAGTTCTACTTGAGCGACGCGCTCTGGGGGAAGAACCGGGCCCTGGAGCGGCTGCAGCAGAACATCGCCGAGCTCGCCGAGGAGCTCTCCCTGGAGCGTGACGAGCGCGAACGCCTCCAGGAGCGCATGTCCGATCTCTACTCGGAGCTCCACGCCACCCTGTCCGAGCGGGACGCCCTGGCGAATTCGCTGCAGGAGTCCCAGGGGGAGGTGGCGCGGCTGCAGAGTGAGCTCACCGAGACCGATGAGGAGCTCGAGGTCAGCCGGGAGCGGATCAAGGCCCGACTCACGGAGCTCGCTTCGCTGCAGGCGGATATCGCCACCCTCCGCGAGGTGCGCGCGCGCCTTGAGGAGCAGGTCGGTGAGCTTGCCGGCCGGCTGGGACAGTCCGAGCAGGCGCTGGCCCAGGCCCGGGATCGGACCCGCGCCCTCACCAATGAGCTCGCCGACGCCGAGGAGCGGACCTTCCTCGCCCAGCAGGCCGTCGAGGAGCGCGAGATGCGGATCCAGGATCTGGTCGCGGAGATCGAGGAACGTGACGAGGCGTTGGCCGAGGAGCAGCAGCTCACCGCCGATGCCGAGGCGCGGATCGAGCGCCTGCGTCGCCAGATGCGGGCGCTACGGGACCAGATCCAGCAGGTGGCCACGGCCCTGTCGCTCTCCGAGGAGACCGTCGCTGAGCAGCGTACCCGCATCGAGGACCTGGGCGAGCGGTTGAACCTGGCACTCGCCGAGCGCGTCGAGGAGCTCTCCCGTTACCGTTCCGAGTTCTTCGGTCGGCTGCGCGAGGTGATCGGCGACATCGATGAGATCCGCATCGTCGGCGACCGCTTCATGTTCCAGTCCGAGCTGTTCTTCGCCAGCGGCGAGGCGGAGATCGGCCCCGAGGGCCGGGAGAAGCTCTCCCAGCTCGCCGGGGTGTTGCAGCAGGTCGCCGAGCGCATCCCCGACGACATCCCCTGGGTGCTCCAGGTGGAGGGCCACACCGACCGCCGGCCCATCCGTACCCAGCGCTTCCCCTCCAACTGGGAGCTCTCCACGGCCCGGGCGACCAATATCGTCCACTACCTCGTCGACCAGGGCATCCCGCCGGAGCGGCTCTCCGCGGCCGGCTATGGCGAGTACCAGCCCCTCTCCGAGGGCGACAGCGAGGAGGCCATGGCGCGGAACCGGCGCATCGAGCTCAAGCTCACCCGGCGCTGAGGCGGATGACGAATCGCTCGAACAGCGCGGCGATGTCGTCTACGGCGTCGGCGAGGCCGTGGTCGCTGTCGAGGACGTGCAGCGCCGCCCGGTACGCCTCCGCGTAGTGCATGCTATGGGCCGGGGGAATCAGCTCGTCGCCCCAGCCGTGGATCACCGCCACCGCCCGGGCGTGGGGGGTGACGTCCCCCTCGTAGCCCGGCAGATACAGTGCCGGCGCCATCAGGAACAGCCCGGCGGGGCGCAGGGCAGCGCTCGCGGCCGCCGCAACGTAGCCGCCCATGCTCGAGCCCACCAGTACCAGGGAGTCGCCCCGGGGCGGTGACTGGGCGATGAGGTGGCGGACCCGCTCGTCGGGGTCCTCGGTGTGGCGGTAATCCACGCTGACCACGGTGTGCCCGAGCTCCCGGGCGACCGCGGCCAGGTGGGTGATCTTGCGGCCCCAGGGGCCGCTTTCCTTGCCGTGACTGAACCAGATCTCCATCGGCGATTTTTCCCCGGTTGCGGGAACCTCCGCGGGCGGACGCTGTCACAAGGATAGAACTGCTGGAGATGAGATGCGCGCGATCGCGCCGCGACGTGCAGCTCGGGCCGGCCAAGGATGAGCCGTCCGAGTCAATTGGTAACCTTTCCCCTCCTGTATGTCGGCTGTATGCCGATTACCCTTGCTCGGCCCGGCCCGCCCGGGCCGCGTTTTTTTTTGTGCCCCTTCAGGGGCGCGTCAGCCGAGCGATGGTGTCCGCGTGCGCCGGGAACCGCCTCGCCAGCTCGTCACGGCGCGCCAGGGTCATGTCCTCGTACTCGAAGCCCGGCGCCACCGCCTCGCTGATCAGGCCATGGCCAGCGGGTCCCGCCAGGAGCTCCGAGGCCTTCCACACGCCGCCGGGGACGGCGAGTTGCAGGCACTGCCCCGCGGCCAGGTCCGGGCCCAGGTCCACGGTCTCCATACGGCCGTCCTCGTCGAGCAGGTAATAGCGTATCGGGTCCCCGAGGTGGAAGAAGTGGATAATATCCGAACGGTTGCGGTGGAAATGGCCCACCGGGGCATCCGCGGTGAGCAGGTAGTGGATGCTGGTCATCAGGTAACGACGGCCCGTGGCCATGGGCACCCGCGGTTGCCCCTCCGCCTGGTAGGTGCGCCGGAAGTAACCCCCTTCCACGTGGGGCTCGAGGTGTAGGAGGCGGGCGAGCTCTTCCGCGCCGGGCTGATCCGTGCTCATGGGACTTCTCCGCTCAGCCGAGCAGCCGTGGCCACAGGACGAGCACCCATACCACGGCCACGATGATCAGGGTGACGAAGACCGCCGCCGAGCCCAGGTCCTTGGCGCGGCCGGACAGGGGGTGGGGCGTCTCGCCGAAGCGGTCCACCACCGCCTCTACCGCCGAGTTGACGAGCTCCGCGAGGGGCACCAGGAACAGGCTGCCCACCAGCAGTGCCCGCTCGGCGCCGTTGCCGCCGAGCCACAGCCCAAGCGGTATCATGACCACCATAGCCAGCAGCTCGAGCCGGAACGCCTCCTCGTGGAGGTATGCCGCCCACAGGCCCTTGAGGGAATACCGGCATGCGTGGAACACATGGGCGATGCCGCGATGCCCGGGCTTATTGCTTGTTGCCATGGCGCCAAAGGTTATCATCCGGCGACGGGACTGCGGGCGTGATACGTTCGTCCGATGGGTGAGTCATTGCCGCTGCAGCATCTCGACGGCCCGGCAGAGGCCGTGACACTCCTCGCGGCCTCGGCGCCTTGGCGGCTGCTTCTCCACGGGGCCGCCGGTTCCGGCAAATCCAGCCTGGCGGCGGCCCTGGCCCCGGCGCTTGCCCGCTCAGGGGCGCTGCTCTGCCTGGGCGCCGACCCGGGCCGGCCAGCCTTTGGCCCGCCGGGGGCGCTCGCCCTGGCGCGCTGGGAGGCCGGCTGGCGGATCATCGATCGGGAGCCGCTGTGCACCCTCGATGCGGGTCGTTTCCGCCTGCCGTTGGTAATGGCCGTGGACCGATTATTGGGTCGCGCGCCGCCGGCCCGGCTGCTGGTGGACGCCCCGGGGGTGACCCGGGGTGTCGCGGGGGCCGAGTTGTTGCCCGCGCTGGCGCAGGCGGCGGCGGTGGATGGCGTCGCGGTGTTGGCCGGCGGGCCGGAACCCGCCCTGGCCACCGAGCTGGCGGTCCTGGGGGTGCCGGTATGGCGGATCACCCCGCACCCGGATGCCCGCCGCCCACCCCGGCGGACCCGGGACCAGGAGCGAACCCGCGCCTGGGATGCCTATCTCGGCGGCGCCCCCCGCCGCGAGCTCCCCCTCCGGCAGCTCAAACTGCTGGGTACGCCGCCCCCGACCGCCGCGGTGGAGGCTTGGCGGGGCCGGCAGGTGGCCCTGGGCAGCGCCGAGCGCTGGTACGGAATGGGGGAGGTGGAGGCCCTGGAGGGCGGATCCCTGCGCGTGCGTACGCCGGTGCTTGAGGATGGTGTGGATACCCTGCTGGTACGGGATGCCCGCCGCGGAGCGGACGGCAGCATGGGTACCGCCGAGGCCAGAGGGGGCGGGGCGGCACGGAACGCGCCCGGGGATGTTGCCCCCGTCGCCGGTGGTGGCGACGGCGGGCCGCCCCTGGTCGTGGACGGCGAGGCGGTGCGGGCGGTGCTGGTCAACGGCGTCTTCGGCGACGCGATGCTGCACCTGCGGTTGCGGCATCAGGCACGCAGCCTGCTCTTCGACCTGGGCGATGTCAGTCGGCTCTCCACCCGGGTGCTGCATCAGGTCACGGATGTGTTCATCAGCCATGCCCACGCCGACCACATCGGTGGTTTCATGGGCCTGCTGCGTGCGCGCATCGGGCAGACCGCCCCTTGCCGGCTGTATGGTCCGCCGGGGCTCGCCGGCCACGTCCAGGGCATGGTCAACGGCTTGCTGTGGGATCGCGTCGGTGACCGGGCCCCCGAGTTCCTCGTCCACGAGTGCCACGACGCGGTCCTGCGTCGGTTCACCGTGGTGGCCGGGCGGCGCACGCCGCTTTCGGAGCCGGAACTCCCGGCCCCTGACGGGCTGTTGCGGGAGGAGGCGGGCTTTCGGGTGCGCAGCAGTGTGCTCGATCATGCCGGCACGTCGGTGCTCGCCTTCGCCTTCGAGCCCTGCCGTCAGGTCAATGTGCGCAAGGAGCGGTTACACGCGCTGGGTTATGAGCCCGGGCCCTGGCTCACTGAGCTCAAGCGACGCGTACGCGCCGGTGATACCGGGGGTACCATCGCCCTCCCCGACGGCGGTCGTCGCTCGGTCCTGCAGCTCGCCGATGAGCTGTTGCTGCTGGCCCAAGGGCGGCGGTTGGCTTACGCCACGGACTTAGCGGATACCGCCGAGAACCGCGCGCGCCTGACCGCGCTCTCCGAGGGCGCCGACGCCCTCATCTGCGAGGCCGCCTTTCTCGACGAGGACGCGGATCAGGCCCGTCGCACCGGCCACCTCACCGCCGGTGCCTGCGGTGCCATCGCGGCGGCGGCCGGTGTGCGGCGCCTGATCCCCTTCCACTTTTCCGCGCGCTACCGGGACGACCCGGCCCGGGTCTACCGGGCCATCGCCTCTGCCTGCCCCTCGGTGGCGGTACTTCCGGGGATCGCGCCGAACTGAGGTTCGTAAGGGGCTCAGTCCGTGAACAGCCGATGGTCCCACCATACCGGTGTGGGCAGGCCATGGTCGATGTGCGGGAATTCCTCGTGGGCGGGATTGATCACCACATTGCGTTCCACGCGGGCGACGAAGGAGGGGACCAGCAGGATGGCCGAGCGCCGCTGCAGCGCCCAAAGCTCGCCATGGGCCGCTGAGACCGTGGGCTCGGGGGTGTCCCAGCCGGGGAGCGTGTCCTTGGTGACCATCTCGTAGCTCAGCCCGTGGGGCAGGGTGATCTCGACGAAATGCTGGTCCGGTGGCATCAGCCCCCCGGCGTGGACGAGCTTCTCGAGCATGGCCGTCGAGTAGCACTCGCTGGCATAGATCACCGGCGCGCTGGCGGTGTTCCAGCGGCCCGGGTACAGTTGCGAGCCGGTGGCATCGAAGATGGGATAGTCGCCGTCCGGGTCACCGATTCGGTAGGCGCTCAGCGTCCGGTCCAGGCGCTGGACGCTCACGCTGCGGAGCCGTACTTCAGCCGCCCGAGGATGTGCTCCACGGCGTCCGCGCCGATCCCGCTCTCCACCGTCAGCTCCAGCGGTGTCCGGCCCTCGAGCAGCGGGTGGGGCTGGTGGAGGAAGCGCCGTGCCTGCCCCTCGTCCTTGTAGACCTCCAGCGCCATGCGCCAGATTCGGGCGGTACGGGCGAGCTTCTCGCTCTCGTAGGCGCTGAGGGGGCGGTTTTCCCGCCGCCGCCGCTTGAGCGTACCGCGGGGGACGATCATTTCGGGGAAGGAGCGGTCGTCAGGCGCCACCTGCCGGGCTATGCGGTCCAGCGAGGCAACCGAAAGCCCCTGGACCAGCTCCTCCGACAGGCTCAGGTAGGAGAGGGCCGCCGCGTCGGGCAGGCCGAGCAGCTCGCCGAGCTCTTGGATCTCACTGTGCGCGGGCATGTTGCGCCTCCGTTCATTTGGACCGTACTGTAGGCCCATTTGGATCGGGCGCCAATCCCTATCCTAGACTCCGATATCCTCGTGCCATAGGTCCGGGTGATCGCGGATGAAGGCGGACATCAGGGCGATGCAGTCGGGATCCTGTACCACCTCCACGGCGACGCCCCGGGAGCGAAGGAGCGCCTCGTCCCCCTGGAAGGTATGGTTCTCGCCGATCACCACCCGCGGGATGCCGTAGAGGAGGATGGCGCCGCTGCACATGGGGCAGGGGGAGAGGGTGGTGTAGAGGATGCACTCCCGGTATACGGACGCCGGCTGGCGGCCGGCGTTCTCCAGGGCGTCCATCTCCGCGTGGCGAATGACACTGCCGTCCTGGACGCGGCGGTTGTGGCCGCGGCCGAGGATGCGACCGCCGTGGACCAGCACCGAGCCGATGGGGACTCCGCCCTCGGCCTGCCCCTCCCGTGCCTCCTCGAGGGCCGCCTGCAGGTATTCGTCCATCGCCTCCTCCTCGACGCTCACTCCAGGATGCGCCGGCCCGGGTCCAGGACCCTGCAGCGCGGGTTTACGGTGCAAACCGATGGCCTCATAGTAGCCGTCCGCGGCGGCAGAAAGCCGCCGCCGGCACTCGCTCACTTGATGGCGATGGGGTTCACCGGGGCGCCGGTGCCGCCCTCCACCTGCAACGGTGCGGCGACCAGCATGAACCCATACTGGCCGTCCTCGGCGCTGTCCGCGGCGAGCTCATGGAGCCAGTAGATCTCCGACATCACGATGCCGAGGTCCCGGATCAGCGCACCGTGCAGCGGGATCAGGATGGTCTCGCCGTCGATCTCCTGGACCACCTTCTCCACGCCCAGGTTGTCCGCGGCCACCATCGGGGTCTCGTGGTCCACGAACCACTGCACCAGCGCGTCGCTGTGACACAGCCCCGGCTCCTTGGTGGCCTCCCACTCGCTGTTGGTCTCCTCGTCGAAATAGCGCTCCATGGAGCCGGTGCGGATCACGACGATGTCGTGGTTCTCGATTCGGGTGCCCTGGGCCTCGGCGGTGGCCTGCAGGTCTTCCAGGGAGATGCACTCATTGGGCTCGAGACGCCCGTCCTCGCCGCCCTTGTGGCGGCCCACATCCAGCAGCACGGCCCGGCCGACGATACCGCGCTTGCCGATGGCGGCCACGTCCGCGTGGCTGTGGCCGTCCACCGTGGTCTGCGCCGAGACACCGCCGTAGACCTGGTCGCCGTACCAGGCGTGGCCCAGCGCGTCGACGTGGGTGGTGCCCTGCAGGTAGGTAAAGGCCACGTCGTCGGAGAATTTCACCCCGCCCGGGAGGGGATCCTGCTTGCCGGAGGTGAAGGTCGCCTCGTCCTGGGCCATGTAGTGCATCATGGGGATGCGCCCCGGGAAGACGGGCCCGAAGTTGTGGCTCATGGGGATCTGCAGGGAGAAGACCTCACCGCCGCTGACCGTGGCCGCGGCCGCCTTCACCTGGTCGGTCCCGAGGTAGTTGAGGGCGCCGACCTGGTCGCCCTCGCCCCACTGCCCCCATGCGTTAGGGGCATTCGCTTGCAGCCGCTCGATGGGCGTCTCCGCCAGTGCCGCCGGGGCGGCCATCAGGGACAGGGCCACGGTAGCGGCTAGGGCAAGTCCGGTACGGGGATATTGCGTTGCCGTCATTTTGCTCCTCCTGGGTGTTTTGTGTTCTCGCCCATGGAGCATAATTCAGATTCTCGATTGCGTCGGCCGGTATTGATATGAAATTCCTATAATGGGGATATCATTGGCCTGATGCCCGGGTTGCAGGAGACAGGCCCTCGGGAGGGGAAACGGTTTGGATGTCCGGCAGTTGCGGTATTTCGTCGCCATCGTGGAGCACGGCTCCATCAAGCGGGCGGCGCAGTCGCTGTATGTGGCGCAGCCCTCGCTGAGCCAACACGTACGGAACCTGGAGGAGGATCTGGGCGTGGGCCTGCTTACCCGTTCCGCCAAGGGGGTGTCCCCCACCGAGGCGGGCCTGGAGTTGCTCGGCTACGCCCGCAGCATCCTCTCCCAGCTGGAGCAGGCCCGGGAGGCGCTGCGCGCCGGCAGCCTGGATCCCCATGGCAGCGTGCGCCTGGGCCTGCCCAATTCGGTGAGCCTGGTGCTCGGCGTCCCGCTGGTGGAGGCGGCCCATCACGAGCTGCCCAACGTCTCGCTGCGCATCGTCGAGAGCATGAGCGGTTACATCATGGACTGGCTCCGTGCCGGCCAGCTGGATCTCGCCATGCTCTACGGGGTGCAGCGCTCGCCGGGCGTCACTGCGCGGCAGCTGCTCACCGAGGGGCTGTACCTGGTGAGCCTGCCCGGCGGCACCGGCCGGGCCGGGCCCGGCGAGGCCACCGTGGCCATGGAGGAACTCGAGCGTTTCGAGCTCATCCTGCCCGCGCGGCCCCACGGCCTGCGGGAGCTGGTGGAGAAGGTGGCCCGGGAGAACGGGGTGCGCCTGTGGATCCGCACCGAGATCGACGCGCTGACCCAGATCAAGGCCTTGGTCCGCCGCGGGCTGGGGCAGGCCGTGCTGTCGCACTCGGCGGTCTACGAGGAGCTCCAGCGCGGCGAGCTGGAGGCGCGACGTATCGTCGACCCGGCGGTGGAGCGCACCGTCTATCTCGCCGAGCCCTCGGACCGCCCGGTTTCCCACGCCACCCGCGCCACGGCGGAGCTGCTCAGTCGCTGTGCAGCGTCGCTGGTGGCCGATGGCCGCTGGCGGGCCGTGTTCGGCAGCGAGGGGGTATCGGATCAACCGATAGGCGAGATCAAAAATATATAATTGAATGATCCCCCCGTTCGGCCATCCTTGTGGGGAGACGCACAACGACAACCCGTGAGGAGGAGAACGGCTTATGTATAAGTCAATGCGCCCTGTCGCCAGGGCAGTCATCGCGGGCGCCTGCGCCCTGGGCCTGGGCAGCGCTGCTGCTGCCGAAAAGCCCGATCAGATCGATATCGGCATCACCGCCTTCCTGTCCGGACCCGCCTCGGTGTTCGGTGAGCCCGCCCGCGCCGCCGCCGAGATCGTGGCCGGACAGATCAACGCCGACGGCGGTATCCACGGGGTGCCGGTGAACCTGAGCTTTATCGACGAAGGCGCCGGCGGCGAGCACCTGCTATCCGAGTATCGGCGGCTGGTGCAGAGCGAGAACTACGACATCATGTTCTCGGCGATCTCCAGCGGCAATTGCCTGAAGATCGCGCCACTGGCCGAGGACCTCGAGGTGATCAACCTCATGTGGGACTGCGGCACCCAGCGGGTGTTCGAGGAGGGCGACTACAATTACGTCTTCCGTACCCAGGCCAACGCCACCCCGGAGATGCTCGCCTCGGTGCTCTATCTGCTGCGCACCAACCCCGATTTCGACTCCATCGCCGTGGTCAACCAGGACTATGCCTGGGGCCGGGACTCCTGGGACATCTTCCGCACCGCCCTGGACACCCTCAAGCCCGGGGTCGAGGTGACCGCCGAGTTCTTCCCCAAGTTCGGCACTGCGGATTTCTCCACCGAGATCACCCGTTTGCTGGCGATGCGCCCGGACGTGATCCTCTCTACCTCGTGGGGCGGTGACCTGGATAATTTCGTCCGCCAGGCGGAGCAGCGCGGCCTCCATGAGCGCAGCCTCCTGGTGTTGCCGTTGGCGGAGAGCTCCCTGGAGCGCCTCGGCGAGGACATGCCCGCCGGCGTGATCGTGGGCGCCCGGGGTGACCACTACTACAAGCACCCGGGCTACGTCGGCGATGCGGAGTTCGATAGCTTCGTGGAGACCTTCCGGGCGGAAACGGGCAACGTGCCGATCTATTCCGCGTTCCATATGGTGCAGGCGTTCGCGGCGCTGCAAGGCGCGTATAACCGGGCCATCGAGGCCAATGATGGGGAGTGGCCTTCCACGGACGAGCTCGCTGGCGCCTTCGAAGGGCTCTCCTTCCGGGGCCTGACCAGCGAGGTCACCATCCGTGCCGAGGACCACCAGGGCCTCGAGGACCAGATGCTCGGGACCACCGCCCGCGTGGAGGGGCAGTCCATCGCCGAGCTGGAGAACATCATGGTCTTCCCTGGCGAGGTGATCACCACCCCCGCCGGCCAGATCTCCGGGGAGTGGCTACAGACCCTGTCCACCGATTTCCTGGAGATGGAGGTCACCACCTACCCGGGCGAGCAGTGAGCCTGCGCCGCTGACCGCATGAAGCGCCGGGGCGCCGCGCGGCGCCCCGGCGACGAATCCCGGGGGAGGGGATGATGGATTTGATGATCGTCACGCTGGCCGTGCTCGACGGTCTGGCCTATGCCTCGCAGGTATTCATGGTGGCGGTGGGCATGACGCTGATCTTCGGCGTGATGCGCATCCTCAACATCGCCCACGGGGGCTTCTACGCCATCGGCGCCTATCTCTCGGCGGCCATCGGGCTCGCCATCGCCGGCGCGGGCCTCAGCCCGTGGCTGCATTTCCCGGCGCTGATCCTGGGCGCCGTGGTCTCCGGCGGCATCCTTGGCCTGGTCATCGAGCGCTGGGTGCTGCGCTATATCTACGTCAAGGAGGAGGTGCTGCAGCTGCTGGTCACCTTCGCCATTTTCATGATGCTCGAGGACGTCCAGCGCCTGGTCTTCGGGGTGCAGCCCTATGCCTCCAGCAGCCTGGTTCAGGCCATGGGCACCATCGACGTGATGGGCATCCCCTACAACACCTATCAGATCCTGCTGCTGCCGGGCGTCGCCATCGCCGTGCTCATCGGGCTGCGATTCTTCCTGCGGCGGACACTGCTCGGGCACCTGATCACCGCCACCGCCGAGGACCGCGAGGCGGCCACCGCGATGGGCGTCAACGCCAACCGGGTGTTCCTGCTGACCTTCGCCATCGGCACGGTACTGGCCTCTCTCGGCGGGGCGCTGGCCGCGCCCACTACCGCGGTGCAGCTCGGCATGGGCGCGGACATGATCGTGCTCTCCTTCGCCGTGGTGGTCACCGCCGGCCTGGGCAAGATTGGCGGCGCCGCGATCACCGCGGTGCTCATTGGCCTGGGGCGTTCCTTCGCCATTTACCTGATGCCGGAGCTCGATGTGCTCATGCCCTACTTCATCATGATGCTGGTGCTGCTCATCCGACCCTACGGGCTGTTCGGCACCGTCGAGACGAGGAAGATCTGACTATGCGCGGCAGTCGACTCCTGCTGATACTGGCGGTGGCGCTGATCGCGGTACTGCCCCTGATCGCCCCGTGGAGCAAGACCTTCCTGGTGCTCGCCCTGGCCAAGGGCCTGGCGGTGCTCGGCATCGTCGTGTTACTCCGGGCCGGCCAGGTCTCTTTCGGTCACGCCCTGTTCTTTGCCGCCAGTGCGTACGTGGCTGCATTCGCCGCCCGGGCGTTGAGCGGCGGTGAGCTCATCACCCTGCTGGTGATCGGGGCGTTCGGCAGCGGCGTGCTCGGCCTGCTGGTCGGGCTGTTCGTGGTGCGCTACCGGTATATCTTCTTCGGCATGCTGAACCTGGCCTTTTCCATGGTCTTCTACGCGATCCTGGAGAAGTTCTACCACTACACGGGCGGCAGCGACGGGCTGACCCTGCCGCGGCCCACCATCCTGGGCGTGGAATTGGAGCGCCAGCCCTTCGAGTACGCCCTGTTTTACGTCGCCCTCGGCGTGGCCGTGGTGCTCACCTACCTGGTCCATCGTTATCTGCGCTCGGCACCGGGCCAGGCGCTGGCGGCGATCAAGACCAACGAGACGCGCCTTGAATACCTCGGGGTCAGCCCCCGCGGCATCCTGCTGGTGGCCTACGTCATCTCGGCCATGCTCGCCGGTGTCGGCGGCGTGTTGGCGGCGGCGATGCAGGGGCTGGTGACGCCGGAGTACGCCTTCTGGGTGCGCTCGGGTGAGTTCGTGTTCATCGCCATTCTCGGGGGTGCCGGCCACGTAGTGGGTGCCTTCGCCGGCGCCCTGGTCTACGAGGGCGTGCGCATGTACGCCGCGGCCTACGCCGCCGGCATGTGGCAGCTGTTGCTCGGTGCGGCGCTGCTCGTCATCGTGCTGTTCGCCTCCGAGGGCCTGGTGGGCCTGTGGCGGCGGGTGAGGGGACGTGTGGTGGCGGCAGGGAGGGTGGCGCCATGAGCGAGGCACTGATCGAGGCGCGGGGCTTGCAGATCGAGTTCGGTGGCGTGAAGGCCGCCGATGGTGTGGACCTCTCCGTGCGGGAGTCGGACCACCTCGCCATCATCGGGCCCAACGGGGCCGGCAAGACCACGTTCCTGAATATCTGCACCGGTTATCTCCGGCCCAAGGCGGGCACGGTGCACTTCGACGGCACGGAGATCACGGGGCGCAGCCCGCGCTGGATCACCCAGCGCGGCATCGCACGGGCATTCCAGATCCCACAGCTCTTCCTCGAGCACACGGTGATCGAGAACATGCTCATCGCCGCCTCTGCCCGGGACCGGGTGCGCTCGCTGTGGCGGCCGATGTCGGCCTCCGGGGCCCGCCGGGAAATGCTCGATCTACTGGAGCTCATGGGGGTGGCGGATCTCGCCGGTCAGGTGGTCACCGCCCTGCCCGAGGGCCAGCGCAAGCTCATCGATATCGCGCTGGCGCTGGCGCTCAAGCCCCGGGTGCTGCTCATGGACGAGCCCACCAGCGGGGTGAGCTCCCAGGAGAAGTTCCAGATCATGGACACCCTGATCGGCGTGCTGGCGCACCAGAAGGTCACTGCCGTGTTCGTCGAGCACGACATGGAGATGGTGGAGCGCTATGCCGAGCGGGTGGCGGTCTGGGACGCCGGCAAGATCCGCATCGAAGGGACCCCCGCGGAGGTACTGGCCGACGCGGGCGTGCAACGCGACGTCATTGGGTTGTAGGCCATGTTGCGATTTGACGGTATCAATGCGCGTATCCAGGGCGTACAGGTGTTGCGCGGGCTCGGTTTCACCCTCCAGCCGGGGACCACGGCGGCGCTCATCGGCCGCAACGGCGCGGGCAAGACCACCACCCTGCGCACGGTGATGGGGTTCGTCGCGCCGGAGAGTGGCTCGCTCTACCTGGGGGATCAATGCCTGGACGCGGTGCCCGCCCACGAGCGTCCGGGGCTGGGCATCGGTTATGCCCCGGAAGACCGGCGCCTTTTCGCGGCCTTCAATGTTCGCGAGAACATCCTGCTTCCGGCCCGGGCGGCAAAGGTCCCGGCGGAGGAGATCCGGCGCCGTCTGGAAGGGATCTACGAGGTCCTGCCGGAGCTCCGGGAACTGGCGGAACGCCCGGCCGGTAACGTCAGCGGCGGGCAGGGCAAGATGGTGGCACTGGGCCGGGCGCTGATGATCGGCACCAAGGTGGTGCTGCTCGACGAGCCCTTCCAGGGCCTGGCCCCGGCACTGGCGAACCGCTACGCGGAAGCGCTTCGTACCCTGCGCGAGCGCGACCGCGACATCACCCTGCTGGTCACGGAATCCAATCCGGCGCTGCTGCGGCAGCTCGCCGATCGCACATTCGTCATCGAACGCGGTGAGGTCACCGAGGGTGGCAGCGATGCCGCCGCCGGCCCGCCCGCCGCGGAGGAGGAGGTCTCATGAGTAGCCAACGGCTCGACATCTCGCCGGAGGGTGGGGCGGTCAGCATTCTTATTAACAACGAATGGCGGGCGGCTGCGGGGGGCGGCGCTATCCCCGTGTACGCGCCATCGGACGACGGCCAGTTCGCCCAGATCGCTCGCGGCGGAGCCGCGGAGGTGGACGGGGCGGTGGCCGCGGCGCGGGAGGCCTTCGAGCGTGGTGATTGGGGCCGGCTCACCGCCACCGAGCGCGGCCGGCTGCTGATGAAGGTCGGCGAGCTGATCCAGGCCAATGCCGAGGAGCTGGCCCAGCTCGAGAGCCGCGATACCGGCAAGCCGCTCAGCCAGGGCCGGGCGGACATGGCGGCGGCGGCCCGCTACTTCGAGTATTACGGCGCGGCGGCGGACAAGGTCCATGGCGAGACCATCCCCTTCCTGGAGGGCTACACGGTGATGGCCCTGCGCGAGCCCTTCGGGGTGACGGCCCACATCATCCCCTGGAACTACCCGGCCCAGATGTTCGGCCGCTCGCTGGCACCGTCGCTCGCCATGGGTAACGCCACGGTGATCAAGCCTGCCGAGGAGGCGTGCCTGCTGCCGCTGCGTATCGCCGATCTCGCCATCGAGGCGGGCCTGCCCGCCGGCGCCATCAACGTGGTCACGGGGTTGGGCGAGGAGGCCGGGGCGCCGCTGGCCGCGCACCCGGGTATCGACTTCCTAGCCTTCACCGGCTCCCCGGAGGTCGGGACCCTGGTGCAGCAGGCGACGGCCCGCAACCACGTGGGCTGCGTGCTGGAGCTCGGCGGCAAGTCCCCGCAGATCGTCTTCGAGGATGCGGATTTCGACGCCGTGCTGCCGGTGGTGCAGAAGGCCATCGTCCAGAACGCCGGCCAGACCTGCTCCGCGGGCAGCCGCGTGCTGGTCCAGGAGAGCGTCTACGACGAGTTCGTGGGGCGGCTCAAGGAGGCCTTCAGCGGCCTGGTCACCGCCAGTCACGATGCCGACGCCAACTGCGGCCCCCTGGTCAGCCGTGACCAGCAGCAGCGGGTGCAGCGCATGCTCACCGCCGCCGAGGCCGACGGTATCCCGGTGATCTCCCGTGGCGGCATCGCCGAGGGTACCCCGGCGTCGGGCTACTACGTGGCCCCCACCCTGCTCGGCCCCGTCCCCAGGGACCACACCATCGCCCGCGAGGAGGTCTTCGGGCCGGTGCTCTGTGCGATCCCCTTCCGCGACGAGGCCGATGCCGTTGAGCTTGCGAACAGCACGGACTATGGGCTGGTGGCGGGCATCTGGACTCGCGACGGGGCCCGGCAGATGCGCATGGCGCGAAAGGTGCGCGCCGGCCAGGTATTCATCAACGGTTACGGCGCCGGCGGCGGTATCGAGCTGCCCTTTGGCGGTATGAAGAAGAGCGGCCACGGCCGCGAGAAGGGCTTCGAGGCCCTGCGTGAGTTCTCGGTGGTCAAGACCATCGTGCTCAATCACGGGTGATGGACGAATGAAGGGAGCACGCGGGCGGGACGTATCGGCGCCGGGAGCGTCGGCGGCCATGGACGGCCGCCGCCGAGCGTACAGGGATGTATTCACAGCGTCTCCCGGCGCCGATACGTCCCGCCTGCGTGCGGTCCAGTCCCCCCGATACCAGTGATGGAATAACGGAGGAGAGTCCCATGCGGATGCAAGACAGGATCGCGGTGGTCACCGGTGCCGCCTCGGGTTTCGGCGCGGAGATCGCCCGGGTGTTCGCCCGGGAGGGCGCGAAGGTGGTGGTCGCCGACCTCAACGAGGACGGCGCCAAGGCGGTGGCCGCCGAGATCGGCGACAGCGCCGTTGGCGTGCGCGCTGACGTCGCCGACCGCGCCGACGTGAAGGCGATGATCGACACCGCCATCGAGCGCTTCGGTGGTTTCGACACCATCGTCAACAACGCCGGCTACACCCATATCAACCAACCGTTGATGGATGTCACCGAGGAGGACTTCGACCGCTGCTACTCGGTCAACGTCAAGGCCATCTACCTGGCCACCCTGGAGGCGGTGCCCCACTTCCGTAAGCGCGGCGGCGGCAACATCATCAACATCGCCTCCACCGCCGGCATCCGGCCGCGGCCCGGGCTGACCTGGTACAACGGCAGCAAGGGCGCGGCGCTGATGACCAGCAAGTCCATGGCCGTGGAGCTCGGCCCGGAGAACGTCCGCGTCAACGCCATCTGCCCGGTGATCGGCGAGACCGGCATGCTCGAGCGTTTCATGGGCGTGCCGGACACACCGGAGAACCGCAAGAAGTTCCTCGCGACCATCCCGCTGGGGCGGATGTCCCGGCCCTCGGATGTGGCCAATGCGGCGCTGTATCTGGCCAGCGACGAGGCGGAGTTCATCAGCGGCGTGGCGCTGGAGGTGGACGGGGCGCGCTGCGTTTGACCGTCGCTCGGGGAGGGACAGTGCGGCGGCGGACCGTCTGCGGCCAGGGACGGCCGCAGTCGAGCGTACAGGGACGTATTCACAGCGTGTCCGCCGCCGCATTGCCCCTCCCCGAAGGCCCTACCGTCCCGTGCTGGGGCGATCTGTGAATGAACTGGAGTAACGATAGACCGATGTCCGCCGCTGAGCCGATCATCGAGCACAACCACGACGTGGTGGTCGTGGGCGCCGGGGGCGCCGGCCTCCGGGCCACCCTGGGCATGGCCGCCCAGGGGCTCGATACCGCCTGCGTCACCAAGGTGTTCCCCACCCGCAGCCATACCGTGGCCGCCCAGGGGGGCATAGCGGCGGCGCTCGGGAACATGGACGAGGACGACTGGCGCTGGCATGCCTACGACACCATCAAGGGTTCGGATTGGCTCGGTGACCAGGACGCCATCGCGCACATGTGCGAGGCGGCGCCAGCGGCGATCCGGGAGCTCGAGCACTACGGCGTGCCGTTCTCGCGAACGGGGGGCGGCCGGATCTATCAGCGCCCACTCGGCGGGCACAGCACCCGTTTCGGCGAGGGCCGCGCCAATCGGGCCTGTGCCGCTGCCGATCGCACCGGGCATGCCATTCTGCACACCCTCTACCAGCAGTCGCTGAAGCACCAGGCGGAGTTCTATATCGAGTTCTTCGCCATCGACCTGATCATGGACGATAGCGGTGCCTGTCGAGGGGTCATCGCCCTGGAGCTTGCCACGGGCCGGGTCCACCGCTTTCGCGCCCGCGTCACTGTGCTCGCCACCGGCGGTTACGGCCGGGCGTACTTCTCCTGCACCTCCGCGCACACCTGCACCGGCGACGGGGCCGGCATGGTCCTGCGGGCCGGGTTGCCGCTGCAGGACATGGAATTCGTGCAGTTCCACCCCACCGGCATCTATGGCTCGGGGTGCCTGATCACCGAGGGGGTGCGCGGCGAGGGCGGATATCTCACCAACGCCGACGGTGAGCGCTTTATGGAGCGCTATGCCCCGAATGCCAAGGACCTGGCCTCCCGGGATGTGGTCAGCCGGGCCATGACCATCGAGATCCGTGAGGGCCGCGGGGTCGGTGCGGAGGGCGATCACATCCACCTCCACCTCGCCCACCTGGGCGCGGAGGTGATCAACGAGCGCCTACCGGGGATCGTGGAGACGGCGCGGATCTTCGCCGGGATCGACGTCACCCGTGCGCCTATCCCCGTGTTGCCGACGGTGCACTACAACATGGGCGGCATCCCCACCAACCGGCACGGGGAGGTGGTGGCCCCCGACCACGGGGACCCGGAGGCCGTGGTGCCGGGCCTGATGGCCATCGGAGAGGCCGCCTGCGTCTCCGTCCATGGTGCCAACCGCCTGGGGTCCAATTCCCTGCTGGATCTCATCGTCTTCGGCCGGGCGGCGGCCCGGCGCGCCGCCGTGATCCTGGGGGAGGCCGGCGCCGATCGTGGCAGGCTGCCGACGAGCGCCTCCGAGCCCGCCCTCGAGCGACTGGACCGGCTCCGTAACGCCCGCGGGGATATACCCACCGCGCGACTCCGCGCCCGGATGCAACGGGACATGCAGGACTACGCTGCCGTCTTCCGCACCGGCGAGACGCTGGATGAGGGTCGCCGGCGCATCGACGCCCTGCTGGACGGCTTCGCCGACGTCTCGGTCAGCGACCGCGGTCTGGTCTGGAATACGGATCTGGTGGAAACCCTGGAGCTGGAGAACCTGCTGGGCTGTGCGGCCACCACGGTCCACGCGGCGGCGGAACGTACCGAGAGCCGCGGCGCCCACGCCCGGGAGGACTACCCCGATCGGGACGACACGCAGTGGCTGCATCACAGCCTCAACTGGCTGGACGGCGGTACCGCGGTGCGCCTGGGCCGGCGGCCGGTGCGCATGAACACGGACCACCCCGAACTGGAAACGGTACCCCCGGTGGCCCGGGTGTATTGAGGAGGTTACGGCCATGGACACAACGGCGCGGCGCGAGCAACGCGTCACCGAAACCCTGGCACGGGTGCGCGGGCTGCTGCCGGGGGAACCCGATGGGCGCGCCCCCCTGGAGGAGGCGCTGCGGGTGCTGATCGAGCTCGCTGCCGAGCGTGAGCTCTGGGGAGAGGGGGATTTCCCGCCGCCCGAGGGCGAGGAGCGGCAGGCGCGCTACCTCATCAACGAGGACCCGGACCGGCGCTACGCCCTCTACCTCAACGTCATGCGTCCCGGTAAGCGAATCCCGCCGCACAACCACACCACCTGGGCCTGTGTGGCGGCGGTGAATGGCATCGAGCACAACGAGCTCTACGTGCGCCTGGATGACGGCGCCCAGCCCGGTCGTGCGCGAGTCGAGCCCGCCGGTGCCTTGGATGTGGGTCCCGGCGGCGGCGTCGCGCTCCTCGGTGACGACATTCACGCCGTGGAGATCCGTGGCGAGCAGGTCATCCGCCACCTACACCTCTACGGGCGTGCCCTGGAGACGCTGACCGGCCGGCTGACCTTTGACCCCGATTCCGGCACCTGCCGCCCCATGGCGGTGGGCGTGCAGACCCGGCGCTGAGGCCCATGGACACGATTACCCCCCAAGAGCTCCAGGCCAGGCTGCAATCCCGGGAGCCGCTGGCCCTGGTGGATGTCCGCGAGCCGGGGGAGTTCGGCCTGCGCCATCCCTACCGGGCGGTGCCCCTGCCGTGGCGGCGCTTCGAGCTGGAGCTGCCGCGCCTGGTGCCGGCCCCGGGCCTGCCCTTGGTGCTCGTAGACGAGGCCGGGACCATCGCACGGCTGGCCGCGCGGCGCGCCCGTGCGCTGGGCTACCGTCGGGTGATGGGCCTGGACGGCGGGTTGCGGGCCTGGCGTGCCGCCGGCTACTCGGAGTTCGCCGGCGTCCACGTACCCAGCAAGGCCTTCGGCGAGCTGGTGGCCGAGCGTCGTGGCACCCCGATGATCGACGCCGCGGGACTGGCCCGGCGTCTGGAGGCGGGCCAACGATTCCACCTGTTCGACGTCCGGCCCGTTGCCGAATACCACCGCATGAGCATTCCCGGGGCGCGCTGCTGCCCGGGCATCGAGCTCCACGCCCGGCTGGAGAGTCTGGTCGACGATCCGGACACTCCCATCGTGGTCAACTGCGCCGGCCGGACCCGGGGGATCATCGCCGCCCAGACCCTGGTGGATCTGGCCGTGCCGAACCCCGTCTATGCCTTGCGCAACGGCACCATGGGCTGGCAGCTCGCCGGCTTGGAACGGGACCACGGCGCCGACGACGTGGTGCCCCTGACGGCGCCGCCGGCACCGTCGCCGGCCTGGCGGGAGCGCATCGCCGCCCTGGCGCGGCGGGCGGGCGTGACGGCGGTGGATGCCGCCACCGTGACGCGATGGCGTGCCGCCGGGGAGCCGGTGTACTGCCTGGACGTGCGCCATCCCGGCGGCGGCGATGAGCCGCCGCTGCCGGGAACCGCCCGCGCGCCCGGGGTCCAGCTCCTGCAGGCCACGGAAGGCTGGATCGGCGTGCCCGGGGCCCGAGTGGTGCTCGCCGACGACGATGGCGCGCGTGCCCCCCTGTGTGCCTACTGGTTGCGGCTCATGGGCTTCGACGCCCATCTGCTGCCCGCCGCGGAGGCGGTGGCCCTCCCCGCTCCCCCGACCCCCGAGCCGCCGGAGCTGCCCCGCTGCCGGACGGCCACGGCGGTGGCGGAATGCCGTGATCCCAGCGGACCCTTGCTGCTGGACCTGCGATCCAGCAGTGCCCACCGTGAGGCCCATCCCGAGGGGGCGCGCTGGCTGCTGCGCCCGCGACTCGGTGATGTGGTCCCCGAGCTGGTGCGCGAGCGCACCGCCGTGCGGTTGCTCGCTGACGACGCGGGCGAGGCGGCATTGGTGGCGGAGGACCTCCGCGAGCGCGGTATCGACGACGTCGCCCTCATCGACGGGGGGGTGGAGGCCTGGCGGCGGGCCGGGGGCAGTGTGGTACACACCCCCGAGGATCCACCGGATCGTGCCTGCATCGACCGCCTGTTCTTCGTTCACGATCGCCATGACGGCAACCTGGACGCCGCCCGCCGCTACCTGGAATGGGAGCAGGGTCTGGTGCCGCGTCTGGGACCGGCGGAGCTGGCCGACGTCGACGGCCTCGAGCCGCAACGGCCGAGCGGGCGATCCGACCCACGGGAGCTCGGATGACCGACACCGACACCATTCGCGAGATCCGCGATGCCGTAACCCGCCTGTGCGGGGATTTCCCGGGTAGCTACTGGCGGGATCTGGACGCCACCCGCGGCTACCCGGACGAGTTCGTGCGCCGGCTCACCGAGGACGGTTTCCTCGGCGTGCTCATCCCCGAGGAATACGGCGGTGCGGGCCTGGGGCTGACCGCCGCCGGGGTGATCCTCGAGGAGATCTCGCGCTCCGGTGGCCATCCCGGCGCCTGCCACGCCCAGATGTACACCATGGGGACGCTGCTCCGCCACGGCTCCGAGGCCCAGAAGCAGGCCTATCTGCCGGCCATCGCCACCGGCGAGCTGCGCCTGCAGGCCTTCGGCGTCACCGAGCCGGGGGCCGGTACCGACACGACCTCCATCCGCACCTTCGCCGAGCGCCGGGGCGAGCGCTATGTGATCAACGGCCAGAAGGTCTGGATCAGCCGCGTGGAGCACTCCGATCTCATGATCCTGCTGGCGCGGACTACGCCGCGGGATCAGGTCTCGCGCAAGACCGAGGGCCTGAGCGTCTTCCTCGTCGACCTGCGCGAGGCGGTGGGCCAGGGCCTGACCGTGCGGCCCATCGAGACGATGATGAACCATCACACCACGGAGCTGTTCTTCGATGACCTGGAGGTGCCGGCGGATGCCTTGATCGGCGAGGAGGGGCGGGGCTTCCGCTACATCCTCGACGGCATGAACGCCGAACGCATCCTCATCGCCTTCGAGTGCATCGGCGACGCGCGCTTCTTCATCGAGCGGGCGAGTGCCTATGCCAGCGAGCGCGAGGTATTCGGCGGCCCCATCGGCCGCAACCAAGGGGTGCAGTTCCCCATTGCCCGTTCCTATGCCGAGATGCGTGCCGCCGAGTTGATGGTCCACCGGGCGGCGGAGCGCTTCGATGCCGGCGAGCGCTGCGGTGCCGAGGCCAATATGGCCAAGCTGCTGGCGGCGGATTGCTCCTGGCGCGCCGGCGACGTCTGCCTGCAGACCCACGGGGGCTACGGCTTCGCCCGGGAATACGACATCGAGCGCAAGCTGCGCGAGACCCGGCTCTACCAGGTCGCCCCCGTGTCCACCAATCTCATCCTCGCGTATCTCTCGGAGCATGTCCTGGGGATGCCGCGATCGTTCTGAAGGAGCTGCCATGACCATGCACGAACCGGGAAAGCCCCTGGAGGGGACGGTGGTGGTCTCGCTGGAGCAGGCCGTCGCCGCCCCGGTGTGTACCTCGCGCCTGGCCAATGCCGGGGCGCGGGTGATCAAGATCGAGCGCCCCGAAGGCGACTTCGCCCGGGGCTATGACGAGTACGTCAAGGGCGAGGCCACCTATTTCGTCTGGGCCAACCACGGCAAGGAATCCGTCTGCCTGGACCTGCGTGCCGATGGCGACCGTGAGGTCTTCGAGGGGATGCTCGCCGGCGCCGACGTGTTCGTGCAGAACCTCTCCGTGGGCGCCATCGACCGCCTCGGCTATGGCTGGGAGACGTTGCATGAGCGCTACCCGCGGCTGGTCGTCTGCAACATTTCCGGCTACGGGGAGGACAACGACTACGCGCGCATGCGCGCCTACGACATGCTGGTCCAGGCCGAGAGCGGGCTGTCCAGCATCAGCGGGCGTGGGCGCATCGGCGTGTCCATCGCCGATATCGTCACCGGCATCAACGCCTACGGGGCCATCCTCGAGGCGCTGATCCGACGGGGGCGCAGTGGCGAGGGCGAGCGCCTGAGTGCCTCGCTGTTCGCGAGCATGGCCGACCTCATGGCGGTGCCGCTGTTGCAGACCCGCTATGCCGGGCGCGCCCCGGAGTACATGGGCATGCGCCACCCCTCCATCGTCCCCTACGGCGCCTTCCCCACCGCGGACGACACCGAGGTGGTGATCTCCATCCAGAACGAGCGCGAGTGGGAGCGTCTGTGCCGGGACGTGCTCGAGACCCCGGAGCTCCTCGATGAGCCGCAGTTCTCCAGTATCGCCCGCCGTACCGCCAACCGGGAGCGCGTGGAGGCGGCCATCGCCGCGGTCACCGCACGGCTGCCGGAGGCGGAGCTCATCGCCCGCCTCGACTGCGCGCTGATCGCGTATGGCAAGCTCAACGAGCCGGCGGACGTGCTCGATCATCCGGCATTGCGCCTCGCGCAAGTGGAGCTGGCCAACGGGGATGCCGCTGAGATCCCGGCCCCGCCGGTGCAGGCCCGGTGGCTCGGCGATCACCTGGGCCACTGTCCGTCGCTCGGCGAGAACACGGAGGCCATACGCCGGGAGTTCGGCCATGATTGACCCCAGCGAATGGATCGGGCGGCAGCGCACCAGCGATGACGTCATCGATGCCTGGCACGTGGCCGCCTTCAATGCCGCCCTGGACCGCAGCCCGGAGCTGCCGGCGGATGGCACGCCGTTGCCCCCCTGCTGGCAGTGGCTGTTCTTCCGCCCACTGTACGCGGCCTCGCGCTCCGGGCCGGATGGTCACGAGCGCCTGGGCGAGTTCCTGCCGGCGCTACCGGTGCAGCAGCGCATGTGGGCGGGCAGCCGCATGACGGTGCACCGGCCCCTGCAGGTGGGTGAACGGGTGACTCGGTACTCCACGGTTGCCGATGTGGTGCCCAAGCAGGGCCGCAGCGGGCAGCTGGTGTTCGTCACCGTCGCCCACGATATCGAGGGGGAGCGTGGCGGCTACATCGAGGAACAGCAGGATATCGTCTACCGCGAGCACCGACCGGTGGGCGGGGCCGGGGAACCGGCGAGGGAGTTGCCGGGGCCGGCCTGGCAGGCGCTGTGGCGGCCCGATCCGGTGCTGCTGTTCCGCTACTCGGCGCTTACCTACAACAGCCACCGGATCCATTATGATCGGCGCTACTGCGTCGACGAGGAGGGCTATCCGGGGTTGGTGGTCCACGGGCCATTGATGGCCACCCTGATGGTGGACCTGGCCGAACGCCATCGGGACGCGCCCGTACGATATTTCGAGTACCGCTCCCATGCGCCGGTATTCGACGACATGGCGTTCACCGCCGCCGGTGTGCCCGACGGTGACGGCGCACGGCTTTGGGTGACGCGGTCGGATGGGGTGCTGGCGCTGAGCGGGCGGGCGGAATGACCCTATCGGGTCTAGGCGCTCACGCTCGCCGCCGCCCAACCGCGGGCGATCCGTGGTCTCCGTGGCCGATATGGTGATGACGGCATCGTCCCGGCCGTGAAGAAGGAGGACTGAGATGACAACGTGGCCCGGCTGGCGGTCCCTGCTGTTCGTGCCGGCCGACAATGAACGGCTATTGGCCAAGGCCGGCAGCCGCGGGGCCGATGCCTGCATCCTGGACCTGGAGGACGCGGTGGCGCCCGAGCACCGCCCCGCCGCCCGGGACGGGCTGCCTGGCGCCATGGAGCGGCTGGCCGCTAACGGCGTCGCGGTGCTGGTCCGGGTCAACGCCGGCCTGCGCGACCAGGTCCGGGACCTAGAGGCGGCCGTGGGCCCGGCTTTGGCGGGCATCGTGCTGCCCAAGTTGGAGCATAGCCACCAGCCGGTGGTTACCGATGGTCTCCTCGGCGAGTTGGAGGCAGAGCGCGGCCTCTCGGCCGGCGGGCTTCCGCTCATCGGGATGATCGAGACCGCCCGTGGTCTGCTTGCCGCCGCGGAGCTCGCCGATGCCAGTGAACGGATCGTTGCGCTGGCCCTCGGGCCGGAGGATCTGGCGCTGGATCTGGGCGGCTCACCGGATCGCGCGTTGCTTACCGAACCGGCACGGCGTATGGCCTGGACCGCCCGTGCGGCGGGCGTCGAGGCCTTGGGCTTCCCGGGTTCCATCGGCAACTATTCCGATCTCCCGCGGTTGCGCGAGGACTTGGTCGCCGCGCGGGCGCTGGGCTTCTCGGGGGCATTCTGCATTCATCCCGCGCAGATCGATCCCATCCACGAGGCGTTCTCGGTGGGTGAGGCGGAGCTCGCTTGGGCGCGGCGCATCGTCGAGGCGGCGCCGTCCGAGGGTGCCCGCGTGTTCTCCGTGGACGGCCAGATGGTGGACCGGCCGGTATTGGAGCGGGCGCGGGCGATACTCGCCCGCGGCGGTCGGCGGGACTAGGGGGCGATCCCGGTCATCCCTGTCGTGTCCGGCGTCGCTGTGCGCGCCGGGCGGCTAACCATGCCGCCAGTCGATGGGTGATCAGGTAGCCGGCGAGGGCGACGGGCGTAGCCACCAGCAGGCTCCCCACCACGGCGAACACTACCTCCTCGCCGATTCCGTCGAGGGCCCATTGCCGCGCGTTCACTGGTGTCCAGGGTACGGCATTCAGCAGCGCCTCGCCGATCGCATGGAAACCCCAATACAGGGGACCCATGGTGAATGGATTGCTCACCCAGGAGATGGCGAAGGCGGCGGGGAAGTTGCCGCGTAGCAGCATACAGCCGGCAATCATTAACACCGTCTGGAAGCCCACTGTCGGCGTCAAGCCCAGGAAAAGCCCCACCGCGACGCCGCGGGCGGCGGCCTCGGTGCCGTGGGTCAGGCAACCGGTGGTGTGGAGGGCGCGGTTGATCGCGGGGTGGCGGCGCAACCAGACATGCCCCCGCCACTTGAGCGCCCGGAAGCGCACCGCTGCCTTCTCGAACATGGATAACCCCGCACACGAATACCGGTGCCGGCTCCCCGAAGCCGGTGAGCGGCGATTATCGCCGACAGCCACGCTCCCGAACAGGGTAGGGGGAAAACGAGCACCCCAGGAGTGCCCCGAATTGGTGCATGGCAACACGGGGCTTCACTGGTACGCGCGTTCCGATACCATGGGGCCCCTGACGAGGACCACGCGGCAGACGCTGCCCGCGCAGGAGCCGGCGCGATGATCCTAAACGATGCCCTCGCCCGTTCGGCCGATGCCGTAACCCGGCTGTTTGATGAGCTCTATGATCCGGCGTTCCTCATCGATCCGGAAACCGGCGGGTTTGCCGGCGTGAACCATGCCGCCTGCGCCTTCCTGGGCTATTCCGCCGACGAGCTCGGTGCCCTCACCCCCGCGGATATCCATCCCCACGAGATCCCCCGGCTGGAGGGGTTCATCGCCCAGGTCCGCCGCCATGGTCGCTGGGTGGCCGGTGATCTCTCCTGTCGGGCCCGTGGCGGGACCCTGCTGCCGGCCCAGATCCGGGCTTCGCTCATCCCGCTGGACGGCCATGAGTACATACTCGCCATCATCCGCGATCGCCGCGACGAGGAGCTCGCGGAGCTGGGGCGTTCCATCCGCAAGCTCACCCACGACCTGCGCAATACCATGGTTGCCTCCCAGCTCATGGGTGACCGATTATCCCGGCATGACGACCCCATGGTCCGCCGCAGTGCCGAGCTGATCACCCGTTCCGTGGACCGGGCCCTGGAGATGTGCCAAAGGACCTTGGAGGCGGGCAGCGCGGTGGAGCATACCCCGCGCCACGAGCGTTTTCCGCTCTCCGATGTGGTTGCCGAGGTCGATGCCGCCATAGGCCCCGAGGAAATCGCCGGGGCAACGCTGGGGGCACCCGGCGCGGCTGGGATCACCTTGGACGCCGACTTTGATCAGCTCTTTCGCCTGCTGCTGAACCTGGCCCGAAACGCCCTGGCCGCGGGCGCCACGGAGCTTTCCATACAGGGCAGCTATCGGGATGATCAGGGGGTGTGCATCGATATCATCGATAACGGGCCCGGGTTGCCGCAGGCGGTGCGGGAGCAGCTGTTCAACGAGAAGCCGGGTGTTTCGGCCAGCGGTGGCGCCGGCCTTGGGCTGGCCATCGCCTGGGAACTGGCTCGCAACCACGGCGGTGAGCTCTCGCTCGCGGACACCGGCCCGGACGGCACTACCTTCCGTCTGGTATTGCCCGCCGCCGCGACCGCGAAGCACATCGCGGACGCCGCCGCCCGCTGAGGCGTCAGCGGAACTCGGGGTCGACCCGGGTATGGAAGAGGTTATTGGTGTAGGTCGGCAGGGTGAATGCAGCGATAATGGTGACGATCTCGAGCAGCGACTCGAAGCTTACACCGCGCTCCTCGAGGAGCGTCAGCTCGGCGCGACCGAGTCTCCCCTTGCGCTCCAGGATCCGGCGGGTGGCATCGATGAGCGCCGCGTAGCGGGCCTCGCCGACGGCGAGCTCGCCAACCACCGCCGCGATCACGCCGTCCTCCACCCCTGCGTCGGCGGCCTCGTGACGGAATACCCCTGAGCAATACTCGCAACCGTTATGCACCGAAACCTGCAGCGCGACCAGGGCCTGCTCCGCGCGGGTGAGCTGGCCGCGCTGCCCAATGCTGCGCTCCAGGTGCACAAAGGCCTCGAGGGCCAGCGGGGAGCGGGCCAGCTGGCGGTAGACGTTGGGAATGGTGTCCTCGAAGGTTTGCGCCACCTCGCGCAGGAGCTCGAGTGCCTCCTCCGGCGGCGTCGTTTCCGCGCTCATCGCTGGGGACCTCTGCGTCGGCACGACAATGGTGCCGGCCCTTCAGGGCCGGTACAAGCTTTGGTTACAGCCTCGCAGGTAGTCCGAGTCGAGACGATCCGTAACGATACGAATCGTGTCCGTGATTCCGCGTACGGGCGGAATGCCCCCGGGGCATCGTGGCATCGCCGCCGGGGGCGCGGTGGGGTTACTGGAAGCGATCGTTGTTGAAGACATAGTCCTCGCCGGGAGCGGCCGTGTGGCAGGCGATGCAGCCCTGGTCCGCGCCCTTGGCCACGCGCCCGGCGAGCGGCATGTCCTTGGGGTTGCGTTCCAGGCTCCCGTCGGGCTGGTACTTCGCCCAGAACCAGTCCTGATTGTCTGGGTCGTAGCCGTCCCGGCGGTACATGACGGTGACCGATTGCAGCCACTGTCCGGGATCGTCGGCCACCGCCGACTCGCTGACGCCGTCGCCGCCGTAATTGCGCTTGACGATCACTGTCCCACGGTTGCCATCGATCTCGAGGGTGGTGTCGACGGTGTCGAGCACGGCCCCGTGGGGATGTTGCCCCCCGTAGGGCGTGGACATCACCGACCCTTTCCCCACTAGGCCCGCGTCTTCCATCTGGGCCCAGAGCTGTTTGGCGTAGTTGACGTCGTCGCGGGTCCCGAAGGGTGCCTCCGCGTGGGCGAGCCCCGCTGCGAAGGTCAGGGCGCCGATCGTCGCGATGATGCTGGTTGATTTCATGGTTCCTCTCCTCTCTTTTCCGCTTGCGGGCGTTTGATTCATTGGCCGGCTGCGCTTTTCGCCTACGGCTGCGTTGTGGCTCCGGTTTCCGGGTCCACGAGGACAACGGTCCCACCGAAGGTCCGTACCCGCAGGGCTCCGCCTGCCGGCTCCAGCCCGGTGGCGGGCCCTGGCAAGGAAACGGACCAGAGCAGGGATCCGTCCTGGACGGCGACGGCGTGGAGCGCCCCGTCATAGGTGGCCGCGGCTACTGCCGACTCCGAGAGCCGCACCGGCGCACTGGTGAGCTCCTGGCTGAGCCTCTTTTGCCAGCGCAGTGCTCCCTTCTCCTGGTCCACGGCCCACAGGGTGCGATCGCTGCCACCGGTCACGGCCAACCCACCCGCCAGGGCGGGGGCGTAGACCCAGCCGGGAAAGCGGTGCCGCAGGCGGATATTCCCTGTCGTGACGTCGAGTGCCAGCAACCGCCCACCCCGTGTGCCGGCCCAGACCGTCTCGCCTGCAATCCGGGGGCCGAAGACGTGCTGCCCGGCCAGGGCATGCCACAGGGGCCGACCGCCACCGGCCGGCACGGCGAACAGGCCGCTGGTGGTGCCGATGAACAACCGGCCATCGTCCTGGGCCGTGCCAATGATCCCCGGGCAGCGCTCCGGCCGGACTATCGGGCAGCGCTCGCGGTTATGGGTATCGAGGGGTGCGGGGTCGGCGGACGCCCCGCCAGCCAGGGCAGTGACGGATACCAGCAATAGCCCGGCTAGGGGGCCGTACGCGGGGCTTGCACTGACAGGTGCCGCCATGACTGGGTCCGGCGTTGACGTTTCCTAGGATCGTAGGAGAGATGTTCCGGGTGGGTAATACGGAGGAACACGTAGGGCTGCTGCGGATCGTGTTCGGACTAGGGTCGAACTCCTTCGCCAACCCCGCCAATGCCGTCAACTCCCGTTACGGCTCGAAATCGCGATAGCGGAGACTGCGCCAGTTGCCGGCGATGAAGGCGTGTAGCTGACCGGCCAGGCGAAGCTCGTGGTCCTGCGGGTGGATGCCGATTCGCAGCGGGCGCTTGTGATCGCGCGCGAGGCGAGCCTGGACGTTGTTCCAGGCGCGCAGGAAGCGTTCGCGCATCAGGGTATCGGCCTCGAAACCTACCAGTGGCAAGGCGATCAGGCGGCCGGTCGCGGGGAATAGCAGTCCCCGGGTGATCTCGATGCGCTCGAAGGGCTGGGCGCGTAGTTGCTCGGGTCGAATCCGGCCGAGGGCCCAAGCGGGCGGTACGTAGGTCGTCGCCGGCGTGAGGTTTTGCCGGGGGAACCACGCAGCGCTCTTCCGCATGAGATCCGCGATGGCGTTAGGGCCGAGCGCAAGGTGTTCGGCCGCTCGACGGGAGAGGAGCGCGCTGTGGATCCAGTGGCGTGGTCCGCCGAGCCGTGGGGCGTGGTGATGCCAGCCGTGGGCGGCGAGCTCCAGGCCCTGGCTCTGCCAACGAGCGAGTTGGGCAATGTCGGCCTCGCCCCATGGGCGCCCCGGGACGACGAGCAGGGTGATGGCGTCGTGGCCGTGGCGCCGGAGCACACGGAGGTGGTGCCCGACGCGGTCGAGCGTCTCCGGCATGACGTCGTGGATGCTGATGAGCGCATCCATCATCCCAACCCGCGGGCGTGCGCGGTAAGAACGGCCAGCCACTGCTCCAGGGTCTCGTGATGGAACCTGAGTGCGCCCGCGCGTCCGCGTTCGCCGCGGGCTGCCCAGTCCGAGGGGGCTTCCGCCGCGAGCCGGGCCAGGGCGTCCTCGAGGCGTTCGTCCGGTGCCAGCGGGCAGAGCCCGTCCGCGACCTGCGGCCAGTCGTGGATACCGGCGTTGGCGCTGACCAGTACGGGTCGCCGGCGCGCTAGCGCCTCCAGGGCGATGGAGCCGAACGTCTCGAAGTGGGATGGCAGGACCAGCAGACCGGCCTCGTCGAGCAGATCGCATAGCGCGTGACGGCTGAGCCACCCCCGGTAGTCCAGGTTGTCGAGTTCCCGCGCGGCGGCGGCCACCGCCGCGCGTTGAGGCCCGTCGCCGGCGATGATGAATCGCTGCCCGGGGCGTGCCCGGGCGGCGCTCAGGAGGGCGTCGATATTTTTCTCCGCTGCCAGCCGCCCGGCGAAGACGACCGGATCGGGGCGTTGTGGCGCCGCGGGTGGCGTTGTCGCCAGAAAGACCGACGCAATCGGGGTGCCCATCACGTCGACCCGGAGCGCGCCCAGGCGCCGAACGGTGTCCACCAGGCCGGAGTTAGTCACGAGCACGGTGTCGCTGCGCCGACATAGGCGCCGGTTGAGCCCCTCCAACATGCGATTGCCGATACCGCGCCGCAGTGGTCCCCAGTAGAGATTGGCAAGGGCCGCGAAATCGGTGTGGTAAGCGGTGACGAAGCCCGCGCCATGGTGATGCGCCAGACGTTCGCCCAGCAGCCCGAAGGGACCGGGCGTGACACTGACCACCACGTGTGGCCGAAGGGCGGCCATGGCGCGCCGGATGCGAAACGGCGCCGGCCAGCCGATGCGCTGGGTGGGGTCGCCCGGCAGGCGCATGCTGATGGCCTCGAGCCCGTCTTGCAGCCGCGGCTGGAGGGCTTCGGCGGCCGCTACCCGGTCGCGCAAGTGCGCGAGGAGGTCGTGGTAATACGCTCCGGTGCCGTTGCGCTCCGGTAGGGAGTCCGAGAAAAAGGCGATTCGCAGATCGCTGCTCGTCTGCCCGGCTGGTGTCGTGGATTGGGTCACGGCGTCACCCGGATACGGTGCGGTAGGGCCATGAGGCGTCGGTAGCTTGGCGTCATGCGCTCGTCCAGAGTGGTCGTATCGATGCCTAGATCGGCGATGCTGTGCCGATGGGCGCTCGGGCCGGGGTCGCCCAGCCCGTTCAGCCTGGCGCTGAGGCTAGCATGCTCGCGGACCCCTAGCCGGTGCAGTGCCTCACGAATCACTGGGGCGGGGTGGGCCCGTACATCAGTGAGGTCAACAATCGCGGCGCGGTCGAGGGGCCAGTCGCCGATGGTTTGCGTCAGGTGCTCCAGCGTCACTGCGTAAATGTGCAGGAAAAGCCGTTGAAAGGCCGCGCTGCCGGTAGCCGTGCCGAACAATGAGCGCGCGGCGGCGACGGAGCTGATCTGGGAGCTCAACGCCCGGTGCGGGTCACGGAGGCAGACGATGAAGCGCGCCTCCGGTAGGGCCTGCTGTAGACCGACGACCCAGGAGCCCAAGGCGGCGTTCTTGGAAAGCAACTGGCGGCGGGCGCCGTCGGCGTAGACATGGCGCTGCAGGCAGGCGCGATAGAAGTGCAGTAGGCGCCGACGTCGCTGCGGTGCCACGGCGCGATCGAATTCCCCGAGGCTCTGCAGGCCCGGCGCCGCCGGGAAAGCCAACAGCATGACAAAGCACCCTGCGGCGGGGAGCAGCGTGAGATAGTCCTCCTCGGCGGCGGTCAGCCCGACCTCGTGGATGGCGTCCAGGCCGCTGGTGAGGCGGCGCGTCAGGCCGGCGAGTCCCCGTGCCAACGGGCCGCCGAGGCAACCGTCCAGCCAGGCGAGACCGCTCACGAGGCGGCGTTGGAGAATCGACGGGGCGAGCAAGGCCTCCCAGGTGGTCAGCGTGGTGTAGTGCTCCGTCTCGGCCGAGAGGATGCGGTGCAGGAAGGTCGTCCCGCTGCGCGGAATACCGGTGATGACGAGCGTTCCATCCAGTGATGTGCGTCGGTAGCCGGGGAAGAGGATCTCGTCAAGGAGCAGACAGATCGCGTGCACCAGCTGAACGCCCAGGAAGATCGGCATGCCGAGCGTTAGGACGACGAAACGCCGCACGCTCATGGGCGCGCGTGGATCGCGCCAGCGCACAAGGGCGGACAGCCACCAGCCCAGGTAGCGCGCCAGGCCTTCGGCAACGACGGCCAGGGTATTCATCGGTTGTGAAATACCAGTTTGTGGGAGACCCCATAGTTGAACGCCATCCCGCCGATGCCCCCCATCCAGATGCCCAGCAGGGGCAACCAGAAGCGCACGGTGGGCCCTGCGTCGGCGACATCACCAACGGCGACGATGGCGGCGAAGACACCATAGTTGATTAGCCCGCCCAACCCGAAGACGGCGTAGAATCGGGACAGTTCGGCGGCAAGGTGGCGCGTACGCCGATGATCGCGGAAGGTATAGCGGTTGTTGAGGAAATAGCCGACCGTCATCGCCGTGCCGTAGGAGAAGATGCGCGCGAGGTAGACATTCAGACCGCCCGCGCCGTGCAGTAGATACAGGATCAGGATATCGATTCCGGCGATAGTGGTTGCCACCAAGGTGAAGCGAAGAAAAGTGGCACGGTGGCTGCTCGACCAGAGGCGTTGTGACGGCATGCGCTATGGGGTCTCGTTACGGGCTATGGCGCTATCAGGGTGCGCACATACTGCCCACTCGCGGTGCGATGAGCGAGCCCCAAGGGCGGGTTGTTCACGTTAGACCAGCGCGCCTGCTAGCCTACGGCGCTGCCCCGGCCTCAGATCACCCACAAGTAGAGCACATACGCCAACACCAGGAGCCCGCCCTCGACCCGGGTCAGCCGGTGTCCGCTCCAGAGAAACAACGCGACGACGATCGAGACGCCCAACATGACGGGCCCATCGAACACCGCGATCGTCTCCGGCACCGTGGTGGGTGCGACCCATGCCGTCACGCCGCCGATGCCCAGTATGTTGTAGATGTTCGAGCCGAGGACGTTGCCGATGGCGACGTCGTGCTGGCGCCGAAAGGCGGCCATGGCCGAGGTGGCGAGCTCGGGCATGGAGGTGCCGGCGGCGACGATGGTCAGCCCGATGACCGTCTCACTGATCCCGAGGGTGTGGGCGAGGGCGATGGATCCGCCAACGAAGAGTCGGGCGCCGATGACCAGGGCGATCAGCCCGCCCGCCGTTATGGGCAGCGCGGTGACCCACGAAGTGCCCGCGGTCGGGGGCTGTGACGGCGCCACGGCGCGGTCCACGCCTTCCAGTGCCGCGGCCTTCTCCAGCGGCGCTGTGTGCTCGGTGGCCGGCGTGTCGCTCTTACGCTCCTGTCTCCAGGCGAATACCAGATACGCCAGCAGCAGCCCGAGCAGCACCGTCCCAACCGCCCGGTCGAGCGCCAGGAAGTACCCAAAGCCTACGAACAGCGCGGCCGTCGCGATCACCAGGATGCCGTCCCGACGCAGGGCGCTGGATGGGACGGCGAGGGGTTGAATGAGTGCCGCCACTCCCAGAATGACGAGCAGGTTGAACAGGTTGGAGCCAACGATGTTGCCGACCGCGACGCCCGGTGAGCCCGAGAGCGCGCCCTGGACGCTGGTCACCAGCTCCGGCATCGAGGTGCCGAAACCGACCACGGTAAGGCCGATGAGAAGCGGTGATACCCCAGCATGCGACGCCAGTCGCACGGCGCCGCGGACCAGGAATTCCGCGCCGATGATGAGCAGAAGCAAACCGCCGACGAGCATGAGTGTCATATTCATCGATGACGTGCCCCGTTTGTCCTCTGCGGCGAATGCAGTCCGGCCCTAGGAGGCGCCTCCACTACGCTGCCTGACCGGGGATAGCCTATCTAGGAGGGTTTCGAGGTCGAGTTGGTCCCGACCCGGGCGGCAAGTCGCTTCGCAGGCCTTGAATGGCGGCGCCGTCGGGCAATCCCCCGTGCCAGGTGATCATCCTCTGAGCACGGATTGCCGCCGGGCCTGCTATACGCGTATCGTAGTTGTACCCATCCCACCCCGGGAGGGGTATACGGGTTAGCCCCCTGAGCCCGACGGCGGACGCCGGAGGCTGGGGAACGGGTATCGGCTTGTGCGTGGCCAACAGGCGGGCAGGAGACATGACGATGTGGGACGGAATGGGTTGGCATATGAACGGCATGGGGTGGGGTTGGCTCGGGTTCGGGGTCCTGCACATGGTGATCTTCTGGGCCCTGATCATCGCTGCTGTGGTCGTGGTAGTGAGGTTTCTTGCGGGTGGGCGGTCTGATAATGGCTCGGGCGATGAGCATGCATTGCAGATCCTGCAGCGACGCTATGCCAGCGGGGAGATCGATGACGAGGAGTTCGAGCGCAGGCGGCAGCAGCTGACCGACAACCATCGCCGCTGACGAAGAGGGCCTCGACGCATCGTGTTCGAGATCGCCGACATCGGCCTGCTGACCGCCATTCTCGCCGGAGTCATCTCGTTTCTCTCGCCCTGCGTGCTGCCGCTGGTGCCCGGCTACGTGTCCTTTGTAGCAGGCCGGTCCGTCGACGAGCTGCAGGTCCTCTCGGGCCGGCGTGAGCGGCTGGCCGTGTTGGCGATGGGTGTCTCCTTCGTCCTCGGTTTCGCCACCGTGTTCATGATCCTCGGTGCCAGTGCGACCGCGCTTGGCCGCCTGCTGCTGTCCTACAAGCAAGAGGCCAATCTCATCGGTGGGGCCGTGGTCATCACCTTCGGCCTGTTCATGACCGGCGTGTTGCGGCTGCGTTTTCTGCACATGGATTATCGGTGGTTGGACCGCCTGGAGGGCGGCGGCACGCCATGGCTTAGCTATCTGCTGGGGGTGGCCTCGCGTTCGGCTGGACGCCGTGTATCGGTCCGGTGCTGGGCAGCATCCTCACGGTGAGCGCCTCGGGTGCTGGGGATCTACTCCCTTGGCCTCGGTGTCCCCTTTTTGTTGACGGCCCTGGGGCTGAACCGATTCCTTGCCAACCAGCATCGCTTCCGCGCATGGGGGAGGGGTCTGCACCTCATAGGCAGCCTGGTGATGATCCTGATGGGCCTGGCGATGATTACAGGCCAGCTGGCACGCTTTAGCTACTGGCTCCTCGAGGCCTTCCCATGGCTGGGCCGGATCGGCTAGCCCGCCTCTCAAGGGGTACTGTGCGCCGGCCCCGCTCATGGCACAATGCGCCCCACTAACAGGTTCCTCGGTCCTGATATGATCCGCAACGAGCGTTTGCCTGCCAGCACGATGACGGAACCACCTGGGCCTTCGTGGCACGCACTCGGACTCCGGGGCCTCGCGCTTGTGGTCCTGGCCCTGGCGGTACAGGTCGCTGCTGCGTGCGGGCCGCCGCATCCCGAGGCAGGCGCGGGCCGGCATGGTCAGGATGGGCACGCGCAGGCCCCGGTGGACCATGCGCCCCACGGGACCGCCTGCTCGCCGGTGACCGACGAGATTGCCGGAATCCTGACGACCGCCGATCGAGACCCGGAGACACCGGCGGTTCCGCTCGCCCGACACCGGCCCGATTCCGTCAAGGCGGCGATGGATCTTGGGCTGGCCGGCGTGGGGCCGTCTGCAACTCCTCCTTTCCCCCTCTATCTCCTAACCCTCCGTCTCCGACTCTGATCGCTATCGACCGGTCGTACCCGGTCGATCTGCGCTGTTCATCTTGCAAATCGTCGCACGCCCGCGCCGCTGCTTCGGCAGCGGTGGGCTCGGCGTGGGATGGAGAAATGGAAAGAGGAGACTCCACGTGATCCGCATATCCCGTATTGCGTCTGTGACCGCTGGGCTCGCTGGCGCCCTGTTCATCATTACTACCGCCCTCGCAAGTCCGGGCCACGGGGACGGTCCGTCCTCCGGCTTCGCAGGGGGCAAGCCCGGCAAGCCCGGGGAGGTTGACCGTACGGTGCACATTACCGCCGGCGACACCTACTTCGAGCCGGAGGCGCTCGACGTCCGGGCCGGGGAGACGGTCCGCTTCGTGGTGGAGAATCAGGGGCAGCTACGGCATGACTTCACCTTGGGATCCCCGGAGGTGCAGAAGGCCCATCGGGCGGAAATGGCCGAGCGCCTGAAGCATGCGGCCATGGAGGGCCACAGCGACCCCAATGCGGTGATGCTCGCGCCCGGTGAGACCGCCTCTGTGATATGGCGTTTCGAGAAGACGGATCGCTTCCTGTTCGGGTGCAATATCCCGGGCCACTTTGAGGCCGGCATGAAAGGGAAGATCACCATCCAACCGACCGGCACGTGATGCGGTGGGCCGTGCCCGCCGCTCATCCCGCCCGGCGGGCGCCGCCCACCGAGGCGCATCGAATGGGATCGTCAGCTTTGCGGCCCGTGGTCTGGTGCAAATGCCTTGACGTAGCGACGGGGCGGTCTTATGGTCAATCTTCATGCACCCCAGGAGGGGTGGGGTTGTATACCGGAGGGCCGGATGGCTGACCAGCGAGATTCCCGACACGAGGCCCATGCCGACGCGCCGCGGACCGGCGCAGGCGGTCGGCACGGGGAACGCCACGAAGGTGGGGGCTCGAGGCGCTACACCTGTCCCATGCATCCCGCGGTCGTCTCCGACGGGCCGGGGGAATGCCCGAAATGCGGGATGGCCCTGGAACTGGAGGCCCCGCAGGGCCATGGCGGCACCAAGACCGAGTGGATCTGCCCCATGCACCCGGAGATCGTGCGGGACGAACCCGGCGAGTGTCCCAAGTGCGGCATGGCGCTGGAGCCCCGGCAGGTGAGCGCGGAAGAAGAGGAGAACCCCGAGCTCACGGACATGGCCCGGCGCTTCTGGGTCGGCGTGGTACTGACCATTCCGGTGATGGTGCTGGCCATGGGTGGCCTCGTCCCGGGTGTGTCCATGGAGGCCCTCGTGCCCCACGGCATCCGCGTGTGGCTCGAGCTCGCGTTGAGCACGCCGGTGGTGCTCTGGAGCGGTTGGCCGTTTTTCGTCCGCGGCTACCGCTCGGTGGCGAGCTGGAACCTCAACATGTTCACCCTCATCTCGCTCGGCGTCGGCGTCGCCTACGTCTACAGCGTGGTGGCCACCCTGTTCCCGGGGATCTTCCCAGCCTCGTTCCGGGATGAAAGCGGGCAGGTGGGGGTCTATTTCGAGGCCGCGGCGGTCATCGTCACCCTGGTGCTGGTCGGGCAGGTGATGGAGCTCCGCGCCCGCAGCTCCACCACCGCCGCCATCAAGGCGCTGCTCGGCCTGGCGCCGAACACCGCCCGACGCATCAACGACGACGGCAGCGAGGCGGATGTGCCGCTGGAGCAGGTGCAGATCGGTCACCGGTTGCGGGTACGCCCCGGCGAAAAGGTACCCGTGGACGGCACCGTGGTGGAGGGCAGCTCGTCGGTGGACGAGTCCATGATTACCGGCGAGCCCATCCCGGTGGAGAAGGCGGCGGGTGAGAGGGTGATCGGCGCCACCGTCAACGGCACCGGCTCGCTGGTCATCGAGGCGGAGCGCGTCGGCAGCGACACGCTGCTCTCCCAGATCGTGCAGATGGTGGCCGAGGCCAGCCGCAGCCGGGCGCCGATCCAGAACCTAGTGGACGTGGTCGCGGCCTACTTCGTGCCGGCGGTGGTGGTTACCGCCATCATCACCTTCATCGTCTGGGGGATCTGGGGGCCGGAGCCGGCCATGGCCTATGCCCTGATCAACGCGGTGGCAGTGTTGATCATCGCCTGCCCGTGCGCCCTGGGCCTGGCCACGCCCATGTCCATCATGGTGGCCACGGGCAAGGGTGCCTCCGTCGGCGTGCTGTTCAAGAACGCCGAGGCCATCCAGACGATGCGGCAGGTGGACACGCTCATCGTCGACAAGACCGGCACCCTCACCGAGGGGCGACCGCGGCTGCAGGACGTGGTGGTCGCCGAGGGCTTTGAAGAGGAGCAGGTGCTGCGCCTGGCCGCCACCCTGGAGCGCGGCAGCGAGCACCCGCTTGCGGCGGCCATTGTGGAGGGCGCCGAGGAGCGCAGTGTGGCGCTGGATCGCTATACGGACTTCGAATCCGTCACCGGCAAGGGGGTGCAGGGGCGCATCGGCGAGCAGCATGTGGCCTTGGGCAACCACGCACTCATGGAACACCTCGGCGTCGATGCAGCGGCCCTGACCGAACAGGCAGAGTCCCTCCGCGCCGAGGGCAAGACGGCGATGTTCGTGGTCATCGACGGTCAGCCGGCGGGTCTGGTCACCGTGGCGGATCCCGTCAAGGAGACCACGCCGGAGGCCATCGACGCGCTGCATGACGAGGGTATTCGCATCGTCATGCTCACCGGCGATAGCCATACCACGGCAGAGGCCGTGGCCGGGCGGCTGGGCATCGACGAGGTGATCGCCGAGGTGCTGCCGGAGCAGAAGGCGGAGAAGGTCAAGGCGCTGCAGCGCGAGGGCCGGTTCGTGGCGATGGCGGGCGACGGCATCAACGACGCCCCGGCGCTGGCCCAGGCCCAGGTGGGGATCGCCATGGGCACGGGTACGGACGTGGCCATGGAGAGCGCCGGCGTCACTCTGGTTAAGGGCGACCTCACCGGCATCGTCCGGGCCCGCAAGCTCAGCCGCGCCACCATGCGCAACATCAAGCAGAACCTGTTCTTCGCCTTCGTCTACAACAGCCTGGGGGTGCCGGTGGCCGCGGGGGTGCTGTACCCGTTCTTCGGGATCCTGCTGTCGCCGATCATCGCGGCGGCTGCCATGTCGTTCAGCTCGGTGTCGGTGGTGGGCAACGCGCTACGGCTTCGGCGTCAGGACGTCTAGGTGGGGGAGAATGGCATGTATCCGGGAAAGACGAACCGCCTCCTCGCCTACTCGATCGATCGTTGGCAACGCGGCATGCGCTATACGGATGCGCTCCGGCAGCGGGCGGAAAACATGATCGCCTGTAAACGGGCCGGCGAGTCGCCGCCAGAACGAAGGGCGGAGTCGGTACGCGGCGATTTCCTGCGGACGGGGTAGGAAGCTTATGGAACCTGGAGAGGGTGGCCACGGGCATGCCGGGCATATGCCCTCCAGCGGGCCGGGAATGGCCATATCGGCTTGGCTGACGGGGCTCTACTTTATCATTGAGATGGGCATCGGTCTGTGGACCGGGTCCATCGCGGTCATCTCGGACGCCTTTCACACGTTCTCCGCCGTGGGCGGCGTGCTGGTGGCCATTGTCGCCGCGCGGCTGGCCCGCCGGCCGGCGGATGAGGATCGCAGCTTCGGTTGGTATCGGGCGGAGATCGTCGGCGCGCTGGTCAATGGCGGCTTCCTGCTCGGCATGGCGCTGATCGTGATCATCATGGGGGCCATGCGGCTCACGGATCCGATCGAGCTGCCAGCATTACCCATGATCGCGGCGGCGGTCGGCGGGCTTATCACTGAGGTTATCTCGCTTGCGCTGATCTGGAAGCACAGCCGCAGCGACCTCAACGTGCGCGGCGCGCTGTGGCACATCATCCAGACGTTTGTTGGCAGTCTGCTTATTATCGTGACCGCGCTGGTAATCCGGTTCACCGGGTTCCTGCTCATCGATCCGCTGCTCGGCATGGCATTTGGCGTGGTCCTGCTCTGGGCCAGCTGGGGCATCCTGCGTGACGCGATCCATCTGCTGATGGAGGGTACGCCCGCCGACGTGAGCCTCTCGGAGGTCACCCAGGCCTTGGAAGCCGTCGACGGCGTCGCGAATGCACACCACGTCCATGCCTGGGCCCTGACCAGTGGTCGCTATGTCTTCTCCGCCCATCTGCGGGTCGCGACCGGGGCTGACTCGCAGGCGGTGCTCCGGGCGGCCCATGACATGCTTCGGGAGCGTTTCGGGTTCTTTTTCGTGACGCTGCAGGTAGAGGAAGGCTGTCTGGACGAGTCGGGCGCCGAGGCCATCGACGTCACGGGTTCCGCCCCGAGCGGGCGGCACCGGGGCTGATCGCGCTCCCGGGGTGCGCGTGCCTGACGGGAAGGGCAGCCCGTGCGAGCCCGTCGATCTTGAACTCCTCTTGACGGTCAGGCACTCTTTGTTTCAACAAACCCACCCCACCCCGGTAGGGGTATAGGAGGCCAGAAATGCTGAAGCTGAAAGTAACCGGTATGACTTGTGGGCATTGCGAGAAGGCCGTCGAGGACGCGTTGTCCGGTATCGAGGGCGTCGCGAAGGTGATCAAGGTCAGCCGCGCCGACGAGGAGGTCCTCATCGAGGGTGAGCCCGATGCCCGGGCGGTCATCGACGCCATCCACGAAGAGGGCTATGAGGCGGAGGTTGCGTGATCGCCATGACGCAGAGCGCGTCGGTGTGTGATCCGAAACCGCAGACAGGCGGGGGGCACCCATGAGCCAGGCGCTGAAATTCGGGGTCCGCGGCATGACCTGCGCGTCCTGTGTCTCGCGCGTGGAGCGCGTGTTGAACAAACAGCCCGGCGTCCGTGAGGCGCGGGTCAACCTGGCGGCAGAGACGGCGCAAATCGTCGTCGACGAGCAGGCGGCGGACGTCAGCCAGCTCCTGGCCGCGGTAGACGATGCGGGCTACGAGCCGGTGCTCGCCGAGGGCGAGATTAAAGTGACCGGCATGAGCTGTGCCGCCTGCGTGCGGCGCGTCGAGAAGGCGATCGCCCGGCTGCCCGGCGTGCAATCCGTCAGTGTCAACCTCACTACCGGCAAGGCCCACCTGCGCTACCTCCCGGAGACCGTGGATCTCTCCGCCGTCGCCGAAGCCGTCCGGGATGCCGGCTACGAGGCGCAGATCGAGGCGCGATCGGAGCGCGACGAACAAGGTGAGGATCGCGAGCTGGCGCTGCTGCGCCGGCGGGTCTGGATCGCAGCGCTGCTCACGGCCCCGCTGGTGGTGGTGGCCATGGGCAAGCACCTGCCGGGGGTGGAGGCCCTGATGGGCGCGCTGCTGCCCCCACGCGGCTGGATGACCGTGGAGCTAGTGTTGGTCACGCCGGTGCTGCTGTATGCCGGCGGCGTGTTCTTCCGCCAGGGTTGGGCGGAGATGAAGCACCTCAACCCCGGCATGAGCAGCCTGGTGATGCTCGGCACATCCGCAGCCTACGGCTATTCCCTGCTGGCCCTGCTTGCCCCCGGCCTCTTCCCCGAAGGCACGGCACATAGCTATTTCGAGGCGGCCGGCGTGATCGTCACCCTCATCCTGGTGGGGCGGTACCTGGAGCAGATCGCCAGGGGGCGCACCTCCGAGGCCATCAAGAAGCTGATGAGCCTCCAGGTGAAGACCGCCCGGGTGCTGCGCGACGGTGAGGCCGAGGAGGTGGCCGTCAGCGCCGTGGTGCCGGGCGACCGGATCCTGGTCCGGCCCGGCGAGCGCCTGCCCGTGGACGGCGAGGTCGAGAATGGGCGCTCCTACGTGGACGAGTCGATGATCTCCGGAGAACCGGTGCCGGTGGCCAAGTCCGCCGGGGACGAGGTCGTCGGCGGCACGGTCAACAAGAACGGCGCCCTGACCTACCGGGCGACGCGGGTCGGCGCGGACACCGTGCTCGCGCAGATCATCCGGATGGTGGAGCAGGCCCAGGCGGAGAAGCCGCCCATCCAGGTACTGGCGGACAAGGTCGCCGGGGTGTTCGTGCCGGTCGTGATGGGCGTGGCTGCGGTGACCTTCGGCCTCTGGCTCGCCTTCGGGCCGACGCCGGCGCTGTCGTTCGCCTTCGTGGCCGCCGTCAGCACGCTGTTGATCGCCTGCCCCTGCGCGATGGGGCTGGCCACGCCCACCGCGGTGATGGTGGCCACCGGCAAGGGCGCGGAGATGGGTGTGCTGTTCCGGCGTGGCGCCGCGCTTGAGGGCCTCGCCAAGGCCACCACCGTGGTCTTCGACAAAACGGGCACACTCACCGAGGGTCGCCCCGAGCTCACCGATGTGGAGGTGCTGGAGGGCGACGCCGGGCAGGTGCTCTCCCTGGTGGCAGCGGTGGAGGCCAAAAGCGAGCACCCCATCGCCGAGGCCGTGCTCCGAGGCGCACGGGAGCGCGGGCTCCCGCCCGCCGAGGTGGAGCGCTTTGAGGCCGTTACCGGCTACGGCGTGGCCGCCGAGGTCTCGGGCCATTTGGTCCAGGTGGGGGCGGAGCGTTACATGCAACGGCTGGGGATCGATACAGGGACGGTCGCCGCGATCGCCGGCCGTCTCGCCGCGGAGGCGAAGACCCCCATCTATGCGGCCGTGGACGGGCGGCTCGCGGCGGTCCTCGCCGTCGCCGACCCGGTGAAGCCGTCCAGCGCCGAGACGATCGAGGCGCTGCACGGCATGGGGCTCCGGGTGACCATGGTCACCGGTGACCATACCGCCACGGCGGAGGCGATCGCCCGAGAGGTGGGCCTCGACCGCGTCCTCGCCGAGGTGCTGCCGGACCGCAAGGCCGACGAGGTAGGCCGGCTGCAGCGCGACGGGGAGGCCGTGGCCTTCGTCGGCGACGGCATCAACGATGCCCCCGCGCTCGCCCAGGCCGACGTGGGCATCGCCATCGGCACCGGCACGGATATCGCCATCGAGGCCGCCGATGTGGTGCTCATGCGCAGCGACCTGCGTGAGATCGTCAACGCCCTGGCGCTGGCGCGGCGGACGCGCCGGACCATCCACCTGAACTTCTTCTGGGCCTACGGCTACAACGTGTCGCTGATCCCGGTGGCGGCCGGCGTGCTGTATCCCTTGACCGGCTGGCTGCTCAACCCGATGGCCGCGGCAGCGGCCATGAGCCTCTCGAGTGTATTCGTTCTGACCAATTCGCTGCGGCTGCGGCGCTTCGCTGGCCCGCTCGCCCAACTCTCTTCCCCGGAACCGCTCACCGACGCCACAGGTCGGCAGGAAGAAGGGCTTTCCGGTGGATAGTCACCCACGCCGCCACAACGGGAGGCAACGAGCCCGAGTATCACGAAAACGGACCAGAGCAGCCAACCCCGCTATTTCGGAGGCGGCATTCACTGAAGACGCCGAAACGGGAGTATACGATATGTTTGCAGGGAAATTGCGCAAGACCGTAGTAAGCAGTGCCCTTGTGCTGGTCATGGCCGCCGGTAACGGCATGGCAGTCGCCCATGGGGGCGGCATGGATCCGGGCATGATGGGTCCCGGCATGATGGGTCCCGGCATGATGGGTCCCGGCATGATGGGTCCCGGCATGATGGGTCCCGGCATGATGGGCCAGGGCATGGGTCCCGGCATGATGGGCCAGGGCATGGGTCCCGGCATGATGGGCCAGGGCATGGGTCCCGGCATGATGGGCCAGGGCATGGGTCCCGGCATGATGGGCCA